>CAYUSC010000066.1:0-9883 GCA_964447265.1 uncultured Candidatus Brevefilum sp. | reverse complement strand
ATGCTGTTGGTGCAGTCCCAGGCTTATCGGGCGCAATATGGCTATAACAGCGTATTCCTGCTGCCGGTGAACCTCTATGGCCCCGGCGATAACTTCAACCCCCGCAGCTCGCATGTGATCCCCGCGCTGATCCGTAAATGCGTGGAAGCCAAAGACAACGGCGACGATCATATTGTGGTTTGGGGCGATGGGTCGCCCACCCGCGAGTTCATCTTTGTGAAGGACGCCGCCGAAGGGATTGCCCTGGCCGCGGAACGCTATAACGAATCGGAACCGGTCAATATCGGCTCCGGTTTCGAGATCAGCATCAAAGACCTGGCGGAAAAGATCGCCCGGATGACGGGCTTCCAGGGCGAGTTGGTCTGGGATACCAGCAAGCCCAACGGCCAGCCGCGCCGTGCGCTCGACACCAGCCGCGCCACCGAGAAATTTGGCTTCACCGCCAAAACCGATTTCGAAGAAGGGTTGCAGGAAACCATCAGCTGGTTCCTCAACAACAGGAGTTAAGTGGCTGCATTGACCGAAAATCGTCAAATTTCCGAGGCTGAGGACCTGGTTACTTTTTTGAAGCCGGCAAAGGGCTGGCTCTCCATTGATTTCAAGGAACTCTGGCGTTACCGGGAATTGATCTATTTCCTAACCTGGCGGGACATCAAAGTCCGCTATAAACAGGCTGTGCTGGGCATTGCCTGGGCTGTTCTACAGCCCTTGATGACAATGGTGATCTTTACGGTCATTTTTGGCACCCTGCTGAAGACTCCCTCGCAGGGCATCCCCTATCCGCTGTTTTCGCTGACCGCGCTGCTGCCCTGGCAATTGTTCGCCTCCGCTTTGCAGCGCTCCAGTACCAGCCTGGTGGGGAATGCCAACCTGCTGACCAAGATCTATTTTCCCCGTTTGGCGATACCCATGGCCTCGATCTTTGCCGCGCTGGTGGATTTCCTGATCTCTTTTGTGGTATTGGTCGGCGTGATGATCTATTACCGGTATATGCCGGGCTGGAACGCGCTCTGGGTGCCTTTGTTGGTGCTGTTGGCGCTGCTCACGGCTCTGGCTGTCGGGCTTTGGCTTTCGGCGCTCAATGTTCAGTACCGTGACATTCAGCAGATCGTCCCCTTCCTGGTTCAGGTATGGATGTATGCCTCCCCAATCGTTTACCCGATTGAGACCATCCCGGAAGGGGTTTGGCGTTGGCTTTACAGCCTGAACCCGATGGTCGGTGTGATCCAGGGGTTCCGTTGGGCGCTGTTGGGCGGCACGCCGCCGGACCTGACCCTCGTGATTTCGGTCGCGATGGTGCTGATCCTGCTGGTGAGTGGTTTGTATTATTTCCGGCGAATGGAAAAAACCTTCGCTGATATTGTGTAGGATCTTATGGCAGATTACGCGATTCGAGTTGAGAACATCTCCAAACAATACCGGATTGGCCTGGCCCAGGACCGTCCTGACACCCTGCGCGACCTGCTGACCGCAGGTGTGCGGCGGGCAGGGCGGATCTTCCGTCCCAAGGCCGAAGGCCGCTATAGCGACCCGACCCACATCTGGGCGTTGAAAGACGTATCCTTCACCGTGGAACGCGGTCAGGTGCTGGGGATTGTTGGCCGGAACGGTGCGGGCAAGAGCACCCTGCTCAAGATCCTCTCCCGGGTCACGAACCCCACCGAAGGCTTTGGTGAGATTCACGGCCGGGTGGGGTCCCTTCTGGAAGTCGGCACCGGCTTCCACCCGGAGCTTTCCGGGCGGGAAAACATCTATCTGAACGGCGCCATCCTCGGGATGCGGCGGGAAGAAATCACCCGCAAATTTGACGAGATCGTTGAATTTTCCGAAGTCGGCAAATTCATTGATACCCCGGTGAAACGTTATTCCAGCGGCATGTACCTGCGGCTGGCATTTGCCGTGGCTGCGCACCTCGAACCGGAGATCCTTGTCGTGGATGAGGTTCTGGCGGTGGGCGATGCGGAATTCCAGCGTAAATGTCTGGGCAAGATGAATGATGTGGCCAATGAGGGCCGCACGGTGCTGTTCGTTAGCCATAACATGTCCGCTATCCTGCGCCTGACGCAAGAAACGATTGTCCTCAATGAGGGCAAGGTCGCCATGCGTGCCCCAACCCCCGAAGCTGTGGATGCCTATTTGAACATGGGACTGACCAAAGCGGGCGAACGCAACTGGACCGAAGCCGAGTTGGCCGGTGAAGATAAGGCTTTCCACCCGGTCGCCCTGCGAGTCCGAAACCCGCGCGGGCAGGTGGTCGATACCGTGGTCGCCGCGGATGGGTTCTCGGTGGAACTGGAATATCAGATGAATGAAGCCATCAGTGGTCTTCGGGTGGGCTTCTATATGATGACCACCCGCGGTGAATACGTCTTCACCACCTTTGACACCGATGACCCCGGCCTCTATCAGAACTTCACCTCTCGCCCGGCCGGCCGCTATATCAGCCGGGTGCAGATCCCGCCGAATTTGATGAACGAAGGCCGTTATCTGCTGGGCGTCAATGCCAGCACGTACCGGATCAAGCGCTACTTCCAGGATGATAAGGCGCTGACCTTCACCGTGGATGCCACCGGCGCGCCGGGCATGCACTGGCCCGAAAAACGTCTGGGTCCGGTTCGCCCGAACCTGGATTGGAAAATTGAAGTGATTGAAAAATAAAATGAATAAAAGATTACTGAAGAACATTCTAGGGCGATTGCCCTATACGGTTGAACTCTATTGGCAGCTTGTCCAGCGGCACCGGCCCTGGTCGGCTCATTACAATCTGGATGACCTGGCGGCTGTGCTCCCGGATGCGGTCCGGCAGACGAAGAGTTTTGCCGCGGCCGCTGAGCCTGGTAAAAAGGTCTTCATCTTTGCTTCACTGCACTACTGGATCGAGTTTTCCACCTTGCTGGGGCTGGCATTCGCCGGGAAGGGCCATGATGTCACCCTATCCTTCCTGCCCTATGCCAATTGGGATAAACCCATCCAGAAGTTTGACTTGCGGAAGCAGAACCTCTATACCCGGGAAGTGCTGAGTGCGGTTCATCCATTGATGCAGGTGCAATCGCTGTTGGACGTCAAGCCGTTCTCGCGGGAGCTGCCCGAGGATTTACGCCAGGCGGTTGAGGCTGTGAGCGTTTTCGATACGCAGTACACCCTGCAGGTGGAAGATATCACCCGGGAAGAGGAAGTCTATAAAATCCGCCAGGAACGCAACCTGGAAGCGGCTCGCAATGCCCGCGCCTGGCTGCTGGCGCATAAGCCGGATGTGGTGGTCATTCCCAACGGGACAATTTTGGAAATGGGCGCGGTCTATCAGGTGGCCAAGCACCTGGGCATCCCGGTGGTCACTTTTGAATTTGGCGACCAGCGTGAGCGGATCTGGATTGCGCAGGATGCGGAAATTATGCATCATGAAACCGATGCGCTTTGGCGGGCCTTGGGCGATCAGCCGCTGACGGAAGAGGCCCTCGGCAAACTGCAGGAGCTCTTTTCCGCCCGGCAGGATGCCAAGACCTGGCAAAACTTCGCCCGTCAATGGCAGGATACACCCACCGAAGGGGGCGCGGCCGTCCGGCGAAAGCTGGGATTGGATAAGCGGCCTGTTGTGCTGCTGGCGACCAATGTGCTCGGTGACAGCCTGACCCTCGGGCGCCAGGTTTTCAGCGAGTCGATGGCCGAATGGATTGAGCGAACGGTCAAATATTTCGCCGAACGGGAGGATGTGCAGCTCGTGATCCGGGTGCACCCCGGGGAGCTGCTGACCCACGGCACTTCCATGGTGGATGTGGTCAGGAACGCTTTGGGCGAGATTCCCCCGCAGATCCACCTGGTGGGGCCGGAAGAGAAGGTCAACACCTACGATATCACCGACATCACCGACCTGGGCCTGGTCTACACCACCACGGTCGGGTTGGAAATGGCCCTGCGCGGGATCCCTGTGGTCGTCGCCGGGCAAACCCATTACCGCAATCGCGGCTTCACGCAAGACCCGGCCTCCTGGGATGCCTATTATGAGACTTTGAATACGCTGCTGGCGGACCTCAAATCCGCCCGGCTGACCGAAGCGCAGGTTGAACTGGCCTGGCGCTATGCCTACCTGTTCTTCTTTGCCTTCCCCAAGCCCTTCCCCTGGCATCTGCTGGACCTGAAAGCGGACATCAAGGAACGGCCGCTGTCCTTTGTTTTGGGGACGGAAGGCACTCAACGCTACGGCGAGACTCTGGACTTTCTGACCGGTAAACCGCTCACCTGGTGAGGTCGGATGAACATCCTGCTGACCACGGCCTGCAATCTGGATTGCGCTTATTGCTTCGCACAGTCGCTGAAAGGCGGGGCGGGGCAACAGGAGATGACATTACAGGAGTTGGAATGGCTCCTGTTCAATCGGATGAACCCGGACCGGGATGAGGTGCGGTTGATGGGCGGTGAGCCCACCCTGCATTCCCGCTATCCGGAGGTGTTGCGGCTGGCGAATGATTATGGCTATATCATCACGGTCTTTACCAATGGCACCCAGGCAGTTCTCCGCCAAACCGCGCCGAACCTGCCTTATCAGGTGCTGCTGAACCTGAATGACTGGTCGTTCTATACGGAAGATCAGCAGAACGAAATCCTTAACAACTTAGCGGCGCTGGGCGATAAAGTGAGCCTGGGCTATACTGTGACTCGGCCGGACTTTGATCTGGCCATGCACCGGCGGTTGATCCGGGAATATGGCCTCAAACCGGTGATCCGGCTGGGGCTGGCCCAACCGGTCATTGATGGAACAAATGTCTCTTTGCCCGAGGCGGATCTGGCAGCGGCTCACAATTCAATCGCCGAATGGGCGACCCGGCTGGCGGCGGACGGCATCCGACTGAATTTCGACTGCGGATTCATGCGCTGCCATTTTAATGACCGCCAGATCGAGCAGTTGATCCGGGCGGGAACGGTCCTGCGGTTTGATTGTTCTCCCGCTCTGGATGTCGGACCGGGCTTGAAAGCCTGGCGCTGCTTTGCCTTTTCAAATGGACCGAGTCTGGATTTGCGCAAGTTTGCCGATCTCGAAACGGCCCGGAAATGGTTTGAGCGGCGGGAGATGTATCTCTCCCCGCAATGGGAAGCCTGTCCCAGGCATCAATCACATTGGTGCCAGGGCGGGTGTCTGGCCCGTCAAAAACTCCGAGCCTCAAGGCCGGAGAAATTAGCAGTAAAAATCTAAAGAATATTGGAAGTACGACAGTATGAGTGATCAAAACATCAAGAAAAATGTGCGTGAGTTTTATGACCATGTCGGCTGGCAGATGGTCAGCGGCGAGGTTTACCAGAACGCGGAATATGAAGACCTGCGTCCGGTCTCACGCGATTATATTCATAAATGCCATCTGCGGATCAATCGCCATCTGGCCCCGCAAGGCGAATTCCTGCTGGATGCCGGGTCCGGGCCGGTGCAATATCCGGAATACCTGACTTATTCGGAAGGCTACACAGCCCGGGTCTGCATGGACATCTCGATTGTTGCCATGCGGGAAGCCCGCAAACGCCTGGGCGAGAAGGGCCGCTATGTCGTGGCCGATGTTGCTCATCTGCCCTTTAAGGATGACGCCTTTGATGGGATCGTCTCCCTGCACACCATTCACCATGTGCCGATGGAAGATAAGCTCCCGGCTTATGAGGAACTCTACCGGGCGCTGCGGCCGGGCAAATCCATGGCCATCGTCAATGGCTGGACCAATGCCCCGTTGATGGTGCGGCTGAAACCTTTTATGAAAAATATGATCCGTTTCCACAATTGGTGGCTGCGGAAGGTGAAAAAGCAGGAACCGAAGCCGCAGGTTGCCGGCACTGAAATCCCGACACCCGCCGAGACCGAAGAGACTGAGAAAAAAGGTCCGGCCGGGACTTTCGTGTTGAAATTGACCGCGGAATGGCTGACCCAGGCGCTGACCGGCAGGATGCCTTTTGAGATCCTGGTCTGGCGCAGTGTGAACGTGGCATTCCTGCGGGCCGTGATTTATCCCGAATGGTGTGGTAAGTTCTGGCTGAAGGCGATCTATGCGTTGGAAGAGATCTTTCCCCGCTGGCTGGGACGGATCGGCCAATATCCGCTGGTGGTGATTTCCAAACCGGCGGCTGAATAACCGGCGACTACGTTATAATTTTGAAAAATTCCAGGAGAATGACGATGGATTGGACCAATAAGAACATACTGGTGACCGGGGGAACGGGTTCCTTTGGCAAAAAGTTTGTGGAAGTGATGCTGAAGGAATATCACCCCGCCCGGTTGATCATTTTTAGCCGCGACGAACTGAAACAGCATGAAATGCGCATGGCGGGCTTCAATCAGCCCAACCTGCGCTATTTCATCGGCGACATCCGCGACCTGCCCCGGCTCAAACGCGCTTTTCACGGCGTGGATATTGTGGTGCATGCCGCCGCGCTCAAACAGGTGCCGGCCTGCGAATATAACCCGATGGAAGCGATCAAGACCAACATCCTCGGCAGCAGCAATGTGGTCGATGCCGCACTGGATGCCGGTGTGGAAAAAGTTCTGGCGCTCAGCACCGATAAGGCCGTGAACCCCGTAAACCTTTACGGCGCGACCAAGTTGGCGGCGGAGAAGCTGATGGTGCAAAGCAACGCCTATGCCGGCGGGACCAACACCCGCTTTAGCTGCGTCCGCTATGGCAACGTGGTCGGTTCCCGCGGCAGCGTGGTTCCGCTGTTCATCAAGCAGCGCGACAGCGGCCAGGTGACCCTGACCGATGACCGCATGACCCGCTTCTGGATCTCATTGGATCAGGGCGTGCGCTTCGTCATCCGCTGCATTGAGCAGATGGATGGCGGCGAGGTCTTTGTACCGAAGATCCCCAGCATGAAGATGACCGATCTGGCCAAGGCGATTGCTCCCGAAGCGGCGATCAAGGTGATCGGCATCCGCCCCGGTGAGAAACTGCACGAAGTTCTGATTTCGGAGGATGAAGCCCGAACCACCGTGGAATTGGACGATATGTATGTGGTCCAGCCCGCCGCGGCGCTCTGGTTTGGCCATCACTGGCAGGACCTCGGCAAACCGCTGCCCGATGATTATCACTACGCCAGTGATAACAACACCGAGTGGCTCTCCCTGGAGGGCATCAAGGACCTCGTGGCTCCTTTTGAACAGCAGGGATTGAAGGACTGATGCGACTTGTGGTGACCGGCGCCAGTGGCTTACTGGGGCTGAATCTCAGCCTCGTGGCCGCCCGTCAGGGGGCGGTGGTGACCGGGTTGGTCAATTCCCGGTCTTTGCAGGGCGTTCCGTTTGAAGCCCGGCAGGCCAACCTGCTGGATACGGAGGCTGCGCTGGAAATCATTGCAGCCAGCCATCCGGAAGCGATCATCCACTGCGCCGCGATCGCCAGCATCAACGCCGCGGAGCAGCAGCCTGAACTGGCCAGGAAACTGAATGCCGAAGTGCCTGGCAAACTGGCCGAAGCCGCGAAGAGCTGGGGCGTGCCGTTTGTGCATATTTCCACCGATGCGGTCTTTGATGGCATCAAGGGAGATTTTCGGGAAACGGACCCCACTGGCCCGCTCAGCATCTATGGCCGCGCCAAGCTGGCCGGGGAACAGGCTGTGAGCGCTGCCAACCCGGATGCGATCATCGCCCGGACGGTCTTTTATGGCTGGAGCCTCTCGGGCAACCGCAGCCTGGCGGAATTTTTCTTCAACCAACTCACGACAGGTGAACCAATGAAGGGCTTCACCGATTTAATCTTCTGCCCGCTCTATGTGGAAGATTTGGCCCAGGCGCTGTTGGAGATGATTGAAAAACAATTGAGCGGGGTCTACCATGTGGTTGCCCCCGACCATTTGAGCAAGTATGAATTTGGGGTGCGGATCGCTCAAAAATTTGGGTTGGATTCCGATCTGATCGAACCCGTTCAGACTGGAAATGTTGATCGGGGTGCTCCCCGGTCACTGAACCTGACCTTGAACACCGAAAAATTACAACAAGCCCTCGGACATGGCCTGCCTGGTGTGGACGCGGGATTGGCGCGGTTATATGATCGGTGGGCCGAGGGGTACTCGCAGACCCTGCAGGGTTATCGAGCCTGACATTAACCTGAAGAGACTTTAGTGGAGGTTGATATGGAATTGAAGATTGGCAATCACCTGATTGGGAAAGAACATCCCACTTATTTCATTGCAGACATCGCCGCCAATCATGATGGTAGCCTGGAACGCGCCAAGCTCCTGATTCGCCTGGCGAAGGAAACCGGTGCGGATGCCGCCAAATTCCAGAACTTCCAGGCGCCCAAGATCGTCTCGGATTACGGCTTCACCCACATGAACGCCCAGGTGTCGCACCAGGCGAAGTGGAAGAAATCCGTCTCGGAGGTTTATGCCTCCGCCTCCGTCCCCTTTGACTGGACGCCAATCCTAAAAGAGACCTGCGATGAGGTGGGGATTGATTATTTCTCTTCCCCCTATGATTTTGAAGCGATTGACATGCTGGATGATTACGTCCCAGCCTATAAGATCGGTTCCGGCGATATCACCTGGATTGAGGCCTGCGAACGGATTGCCGGCAAAGGCAAACCGGTGCTCCTGGCAACCGGCGCCTCGACGATTGGCGATGTCCAGCGGGCTGTGGAAGCGATTTTGGCAATCAACCCGCAATTGGTACTGATGCAGTGCAACACCAATTACACCGCTGCGGACGGCAATTTTGACAATATCCACCTTAATGTGCTCAACACCTATCATTCGATGTACCCCGACCTGATATTGGGGCTTTCGGACCATACCCACGGCCATGCGACTGTGTTGGGTTCGGTGGCATTGGGCGCGCGGGTGGTGGAAAAACACTTCACTGATGACAATGACCGGGAAGGTCCCGATCATCCCTTCGCTATGAACCCCCAGACCTGGGCTGAGATGGTCCGGGCCACCCGCCAGTTGGAACGGGCGATGGGCTCCGGGGATAAATTCGTGGCGGATAATGAGAGCGAGACTGTGGTCATCCAGCGGCGCTGCCTGCGGGCTGCACGTGATTTACTGCCCGGGGAGCTTGTGACGCGTGAGATGATAGACGTGCTGCGGCCGGCCTCGCAGGGTGCGATCCTGCCTTATGAGATCGATGATGTCATTGGCTTGAAAGTGCTGGAACGGATCCCGGCCGGGCAGGACCTGCGCTGGGCGCAATTCGGCAATTCCTGAGTTAAATTTATCAAATTAACTAAAAACGAGACCTGATGCGAGTCCTCTACTTCACCGAACGAGATACGCCGCACGACCGGCGCTTTCTGACGGCCCTGGCGGGGACGGACCATCAGGTTTTTGCGCTGCGGCTGAAGGACTGTGAGCCGCTCTCGCCGAAGGGCGTCACCGAATGCGAATGGCCGGAAAGCCTCCCGGATTTATCCAATTGGGCCGGGTGGCAGGCTGGGGCGGCGCAGCTTAAAAAGCTGCTGGCAGGCCTCAAACCTGACCTGGTGCACGCCGGACCGGTACAGGGTCCTGCGCTGCTGACAGCCCTGGCCGGTTTCCACCCCTTGGTGACAATGTCCTGGGGCTCGGACCTGCTGCGGACAGCCCAACGCAGCCCGTGGATGCGCTCTGCGACCCAATATGCGCTGGACCGGTCTGATGTCTTCCTGGGCGACTGCCTGACGGTGGCGGATGCGGCTGCGGGGTTTGGATTCCCGCGTGAGAAGATGGTGTTGTTTCCCTGGGGGGTGGATTTACAAGTTTTTTCACCGGTAAACAAATTTGAGGAAGGTGGGGCCCTCCGGGAGAAACTGGGTTGGGAAGAGAATTTCGTTGTTCTTTGCAACCGTTCCTGGGCGCCGCTCTATGGCGTGGACCTGCTGGCCCGGGCTTTCGTCGCAGCCGTTCAGCAGGAGCCGCGCTTACGGCTGCTGCTGGTGGG
>CAYUSC010000065.1:0-13685 GCA_964447265.1 uncultured Candidatus Brevefilum sp. | reverse complement strand
CCTTCACCGCCTATAATTGGAATAAAAGTAAGATGATCTTCATCCGCAAACATGCCCCCAACACATTCAGCAAGCTCTACCATATCGTCTATGCCTTTGCCTTCGCCTTCACTTACGCCATCGTTGATGCAATAACCAAAGTTCTGCATTTGCGAAGAAGAATAGGCAACCGGGGCCCCTTCAAAGATGCGCTGCGGGGTCTTTGGACGGGTTTGACCCTTTCATTAACCAATCCCCAGGAGAATAAATGACCCTGCCCAACTTTCTCATAATTGGTGCTGCAAAATGCGGAACAAGTTCCTTATATATGTATCTGAGAGAGCACCCTGAAATTTATATGAGCCCCAGCAAGGAGCCTCATTTCTTTTCGTTTGATGATGAATCGAAAATGACGAAAGGTCCGGGCGATCCGATCCATGAAGCAATCACGGATTTTGATTCGTACCAGGCACTGTTTGACGGTGTGACTGATGAAAAAGCAATTGGCGAGGCTTCGACTTCATATTTGTACAGGCCTGAAGCAGCCGAGCGAATCCATGCCATGCTGCCCGGCGTGAAATTGATCGCCATCCTGCGCAACCCGGTTGATCGGGCTTTTTCAGCCTATATGCATGTCGTCCGCGATAAAAGAGAAACGGCGAAGGACTTCGCTGAGGCCCTCTCCCTGGAAGAGGAGCGAAAAGCTGCTGATTGGGAACCTATCTGGCATTTCACCAGCGTTGGGCATTATTACGAGCAGTTGCAGCGCTATTATTCTCTCTTCGGTTCCCAACAGATTCGGGTTTATCTTTTTGAAGACCTGGTTAATAATCTGGCGGCGCCATTAGCTAATATCTATGAATTTCTTGGGGTTGATTCCAGTTTTGTCCCGGGAAGTCTGATGCGATATAACGCCTCCGGCCTCGTCAGAAGTGAAACGGTCCAAAAAACATCGGAGTGGCTGTTCTCTCATCCAAATCCGATCCGCTGGGTTTCACACCAGATCATCCCCCACAATTGGCGGATGAAGTTTGCCACCTGGGTTCGCTTCAAGAATCTAAAACGCCCGGAAATTCCAGGTGAAATTCGTAAACAATTAATCGAACAGTATCGCGCTGAGATCCATCAATTAGAAGGGTTGATCAACAGGGACCTTTCGAATTGGTTGGTTGAATAAACCAAGGTCAGATTTCTCGGCACATTCCCCGGAGTTGATGAATGTCAATTGTCCTCATCCCAACAGCACTTAGAAAATCCAAAGCCTTTGAGCCTTCCGGTTATTTGATAACCTATGACACCGATAGTCATTCGATAATCAAGCGCAGCGAGATCATCGAGCCTCCATATCGAAATGTTGACCCAAACCCAAGGGGTGGTTATCGGGGATTAAAGGGTGTTAGTTTTCTCGGGGATCGCGTTGCCGTGGCCAATGCCAGCACGATTTTTATCTACGATGAAAACTGGAAACCAATGAATTACTTTTTTCATCCAACCCTGGCGGGCTATCACGACATCCTGCTGACCGAACAAGGTGTTTGGGTTACAAGTGCAAGAACAGACATCCTCGCCCTTATGGATTTCGATGGAAAAATCGTGAGATATTTTAATCTTCGTTCATACGATTTAATCAATCAATATTCTAAAAGGCCCATCCGTCCTTTCCTAAGCGATCACTCAATCCAAAGCGGGAAATTCGATTTCCGCAATCCACTTTCCCATGATAGCGCGTTCACCGATGTACTGCATGTCAACAGCTTTGCATTTCTTGATGATGGCGATCTGTTAATATCCTGCGGATTGGTGCGAGTAGTCTCCCGATATTATTTCCATAAATTAAATAACCAATTAAAGAACACTGTCTTCGCCGATCTCCTGCCCAAACTGTATGACAGTTACGAAAACCTTTTTAAGAAAAATAAAACCAAGTTCGAAGCTGCAAAAATCACCAAGGAAAAATCCTATAGCCTCCTCCTCAGATTCCCGAATTCAGGCCCTGTAACCCAATGCCTCGTTCTGGAGCAATGCTTTGTCCCAAGCCATAGCATTCGGATCCTCCGGGACAAATCAGCCATCTATCTCAATACCAGCTCTGGCGATCTCATTCATTTCGATCCAATCACGAATGAAATATTCTCCTCCACAAAGGTTGGCGAAAATTTCCTCCGAGGAGCTTGCCAATTGCCGGATGAAACATTATTGATCGGTGACAACAATATCCTGATCCATTTTGATCTTGAAAACCGGAAGGTGTTGTCCAAAACGCAATTTTCGGCTGACTCAACGGAAGGTGTATTCGATATCAAACTGCTGCCGGAAAATTTCTCTCTGCCGCCTGATTCTTTTGTGAAATTGCATGAGAGTGCACTACCGGTAAATCAATTTGAGTTGATTAAGTAACTATGTCCAAATCCATTAAACAAACTTTTACAGATTACCTCGGCATGCTCAAGGGTCAGGATCTCAGAGGCCAGCTGATCAAGGACAGCATCCGGAGTCTTCTCCTGAATGGCGGCAGCAAAATCCTGTCCTTTTTGATTGGCACGATTTTGGTCCGCTTGATGGGAAATGATGGCTATGGAATTTATAGTTACGTGTTCTCTCTGGCATTTGTTTTTATTGTTCCGATAGAATATGGTATTTCAACTTTACTCTTGCGAGAAACCTCCAAAGGGATGGCAAAGGAGGATACAAGCACTATCGGTGGTATTTGGCGTTGGTCTGTTAGCGGTACCGCAATAATCAGCCTGGTCTTGTTGGCAATTGGCATCGTTGGAGGCTTCATTGCCAAATCCCACTTCGATCAGGTTGAAATCTCAACGTACTTCTGGGGGCTACTGCTACTGCCCCTCCAGGCGCTTATTATTCTGGTCAATTCCGCCCTTCGGGGATTAAAGAAAGTAATCATCGGTCAAATTCCTGACATACTCATTTTGCCGGGAATTTATACCATCCTATTAGTTGCTGTTGGTTATCTATCCAAGATTGAACTCACGCCGCCTTTGTCAATGGCACTGAGAGTAGTTGCCACATTAATCGCAGCCGTTGCCAGTGTATTCCTTCTCGCAAAATATGCGCCAAAAGCCATTCTTCAGGCAAAACCAATTTTCCACTCCAAGGTCTGGTTGACAAGTATTCTCCCTCTCGTCTTCTCTAGTGGGATCAACCTCGTCAGAAGCCGAACCAATATACTCCTGCTGGGGTTCTTTGTCAGCACTGCGGACATTGGGAATTTCCAGGTAGCCCTCAGCACCGCGACGCTGGCTTCGGTCATCCTGATCGCCATCAATTCAATCATCGCACCGCAGTTCACATCGCTGCATACCAACGGTGACAAGAAGAAGCTTCAGCGGTTAACCGTTCTCAGCGCCAGATTGGTATTTGTTCTGAGCGTTCTGGTTACAGCCGTCTTTGTCATTTTTGGGAAAAACCTGCTGACTTTTGTTTTTGGCGAAAAATTGATCACTGCTTACCCGGCCCTTGTCATTCTACTCATTGGTCAGGTGATTAATGCCTTTGTCGGGTCCGTCAATATCCTGTTGAATATGACTGGGTATGAAAATGAAGTAATGAAAATTATGGTCGTTACCAGCATAGTGAATATCATCCTCACTTTAGCCCTGGCGCCTCTTGTTGGTATGGTCGCAGGTGCAATTGCGATTTCCGCTTCCATGACCTTATCCCAAATTCTGATGTATCGCCTTGTCCGCAAGCGGATTGGCATCGTGAGTCACATTTTTGGTAAGGTTGATTAATATTCATCTCGCCCCGAATGTCCCTGGTGGGAAAATAACCCATATGTATTATGGTAATTACAGTCAGTAATTCATATACTGATACTAACAATTTTGTGATTTCATCATTAGTTAACTAGGAGAAGAAAAATGAAACGGTTTCTTGGTGTTACTGCGATCGTTCTGCTCGTTGGTTTGCTAACCGTTACATCGGTCTTCGCCGATCTTCCCGGCAGCGGTTGGTGGTCCTCCCTCTACGTTCAGAACCTGGCAACAGGCAGCGTCGACGGAACGATCCAGATGACTGCTTATGCAGGCGGCGCAAGCTCAGATGTCTACGGCAGTGAATCCTACAGCTTTGACTTTGGTCAGGCACTTGCCTACGACCCCGGTGTTGCAGCCAACTACGATGTTGGCGGTGCTTATATTGGCTTCGACTCCTCTCTCCCGAGTGGATTTGAAGGTTCAGTCGTTATCTCGGCCAGCGTTCCCGTTGCCTCTGTTTCAGAGATTGCTAACTACCAGAATGGTTCCGTTGGCACCGTCGGCGGTACAGCCTGTGCTCGCTATCAGGGCATCAGCCAGGCTATGGCTTCCACCGAGTTGATGATGCCGAAGGTCAAGAGCAACTACTATAATCACACCACAACCTTCTATATTCAGGCTGCTGGCGCTGATTCGGACGTTGTCTACACCTTCCGGATGAATGATGGCTCAACCTATTCCGATACAATTTCGATTGAAGCCAACAAAATGTACATGCTCGATCCCGTCTCGGCCGGCGTTCCAACCTCAAATTGCGGCGCACTGCCCGACACCTCACCCTGCTATGGTTCCCTGAGCTTATCAGCTACGACCCCCATTGCAGCAGTCATCACAGAACATCCCAACACCGGTTCACCTGCTGGCTATGCACTCTCAACCCGAATGCAAAGCGCAGCCGATCAGGACACGGTTCTCTATCATCCCGCCGTCAAGAATGACTACTTCGGCACCATGAATGCTAGCGCCGCTGTCATGAACGTAGGTGAAGCAGATGCTTATGTCCAAATCACATTAACCGTGACCAATGTTGACAGCCGTAATCTGGCCGATATCGGGGATGTCTACACCGATTTCATGATCCTTGCCCCAGGTGAAGCGCAAGTGTTTGACAGCTACTCCAATAATCTTGGTGGTATGCCCGCCGGCACTTATGCCTCAGCCGTCATTGAATCAATTGACAACGAAACATATGATCCTCAGCCGCTTGTTACCTCAACAAACGACAAGAAGGTATCCAGCGTTCCTGGTGGCTATGGGATCAACCTCTATGCAGGTTATCCTGAAAAGAATGCCTCCAGTGATTTGGCTGGCCCAACCCTGATCGAATTCGTTGGCAATGTCACCGGTGCTGTCACCGTTCAAAATGTCGGCTCAGCAGGCGCCACCGTCCAATTCACATACTATGAATATGGTACAGACAACGTCTACGTCTTCGAAACCACCAGTCCTCTTGCTGTTGGTGCTGCGATCAACACCTATGGCATCTCGGACCTGGCAGACGAATCGATGTTCACAATTGTCAGTGGTTTCTCAAGTTTCAGCGAATTGGATGGCAAGACATTCAGCGTTATCGTCCATGCTGATCAACCCATCATCGGTCTGGTTGCCGAGAACTCCCCTGCGAAGACCCGGGATATGTGCAACTACGAGATGATCAACTACGTTCCGTAAACGATCAGATCAGTAAATAAATCAAACAGGAGTCACTATCGAAGTGACTCCTGTTTTTATAAGGTTATAATTACGTAAAATCGAAAGGACTATCATGAGAAAATTATTGCCTCTCTTCTTCGTTATTGGTGCCCTAATTTTGGTCAGCTGCCAATCCACACTAAGCACTGAGGAAATTAAATCAACCGATGTTCCAGCGAGTGGCTATCCTGTCTCCGAAGGCTATCCTGTTGACACTGCAAGCGGATATCCCCTTGCACCGGATTTCTCGATTGACACCCCTCTAAAAGCAGGCGATATGGTCGTCACCGGCACCGGCCCCGCAGGTGTCCCAATCATTCTGATTGATGCGACCAATGTTGGCGAATTAATGGCATCAACAGTCATAGGCGAAGATGGCACATTCCGTTTCGAGCTTTCCACTGGTTTACCCGAAAAGCATCAAATCGGTATCCAACTTGGCGAACTGACCGGCACAGACCTGAACGCAAATGACTTTGTTTACAATGATAATTACTATGTCCGGCCGTTGATCGGTATTATGTTTGATATGGAACTCGTGGGCGAATAAGAATCTTTGTCTGGATATCCAAAAAGTGGGCGAATTGCCATCGCCCACTTTTTTATTTAAAACAAACTTATGATCGATATGCCCCTTACGGCACAATCGGGATATAAATGCTGTAATAAAAAGCCTGGTAGGCCCAAAATTCCGTTTCGGTCATCCCAGTTGGCTTCGCCAAAACATAGAGCAATTGCCCGATTGAAAGCAGCTGCGTCTGGCTGCCGGAATAATCGTTTTCCACTGGCAGCGACACCCAGTTACCTTCAACGAGGATTAATCCTGTTTCACCCTCTCCATCTATCTCCCCCCCCAGAAGGTACACCAGATCATAAATGCTGGCTGCACCAAATTCAGCCCGTCCCTGCGGCATATCCACATATTCCTCCCAGGGGTCCTCGCCGCTTGCATCTCGGGATGGGACATATGACAAGGTTGATTTCAACAGTCTCGATCCATTCCGGCCGCCCAAAACGACAATTCGGTCGGTCAAGGCGACTGCTGCCGCGCCTTCCCGGGCCACCTTCATGGGGGTGCCGGGCTGCCAGGAATCTTCTTCCGGGTCATAGATCCAAACTGTGTCCTTAGCGTTTTTCCCATCCGTCCCGCCAAATAAATAGAGCAGGCCTTCGTAATCGGCCAAGGCATAATTTGCGATCGGCTCTGGCAGTGGTGCGCCTGTCGACCAGACATCCTGGCGGGGATCATAAATTTCCAGCACGGCGGTTGGCGTTCCATCCGAAACGAATCCGCCTGGGACATAGATCTTTTCGCCAATCAAGACTGCCTCAACTTCTGAGACCGGCGTGGGTTTGGTCGTGGCTGCAGACCAGACACCGGTTGTCAGATCAAACTTGTATACGTCACCTGTAATACCTTCCAAGCCCTGCCCACCAATACTGAATATTTCATTGGAATAAGCAGTGAAAGCCATTGCGGTTTCGGCCTGAGGGAGGGATGGCAAAGCCTGCCACCGTTCGGCAACATCCGCGGTCGGGACCATCGCGACCGGTGTTTCCTCCTGCGGTGAGAGGTTCATGCCCAGTGAAATACCGATCAGGACGATCAGGAGCACAACCGCGAGCCAGACCCAACGGAATTGTTGGATCAGGTTGCTTCCATCAGGCTGGACCTCCTGAGGTACTTCCATACCACCGGGCACATCGACAATCCGCTGCTGGATGGCATAGAGCGTCGCTTCCGTACGCGAAGAAACCCCTGCTTTTTCAAAGATATTGGAAAGGTGAACCTTAACCGTGTTATGACTGATCGAGAGTTTTTGGGCGATCTCGCGGTTGGTCAACCCTTCAGCTACCAGTTGAAGGATTTCCTGTTCGCGTTCGCTTAGAAGATTCTCGCCATTCATGCCAATAATTCCGTTTACTTATCCAGTGCTTTTAAATCCGCTTCGACCATCATTCGAACCAATTCCTCAAAACCCACTGCAGGTTCCCAGCCTAATTGCTGGTGAGCATAAGCAGGATTCGCCACCAACGGATATTCCTCCACCGGGCGATAAAATTGCGGATCCTGAACGACATAATCCTGATAGTCCAACCCCACAACTTCAAAGGCAGCCCGACAGAAATCTCGCACGGTATGCAAATGACCGGAACCAATCACAAAATCATCCGGATCGTTCTGCTGGAGCATCAGCCACATAGCCCGGATGTAATCTCCGGCGAAACCCCAATCCCGCTGGCAATCCAGGTTTCCCAACCGCAATTCATCCGCCTGCCCTTTCACGATCCGGGCAACGGTATGCGTGATCTTTCGGGTGACAAATTCCATCCCACGGCGGGGACTCTCGTGATTGTACAGGATGCCAGCCACTGAATACAGGCCGTAATGTCTGCGATAATTTTGCGTCAACTGGTGGGCATATACTTTTGCAATCCCATAAGGGTTGCGGGGATGCAATGGTGTGTGTTCATTCTGCGGCGATTCCTTCGCGTCGCCAAACATCTCACTCGTGGAAGCCTGATAAAACCTGCTGTTTGGGGTCACCTGACGCATACAATCCAAAATTCTCGCCACCCCCAAAGCCGTTGAATCCGCCGTCAGTACGGATTGCGTCCAGGAAAGCTGAACATCCGACTGCCCGCCAAGATTATATACCTCATCCGGCTGAAATTTCTCAAAGATCTCATACAGCGATCCCTGATCCGCCAGGTCGCCATGCGCAATTTCAATTCGATTCTGAATGTGAGCAATCCGCTCGAAATCCACCGTGCTGGATCGACGAACCATACCAACAACACGATAGCCCTTATCCAGCAGAAATTCTGCCAAATAAGAGCCATCCTGTCCGGTGATACCGGTTATCAGAGCAACAGCCAATGATCCTCCAAACTCAGACCCCAAAGGGATAGGTCTGCTGCATTGATTATACCAACTACATTCCTTTACTTATAAAAGATTGGATAGGTAAAGATCAGTTCATAACCTTCTTTGGCAGCGCCGACCCCATGGATTCCGCTATTTCCTGCTTTATCATATGAAATAAACCGGAATTCCACGTAATTGGCGCCAGGAACATCGTAATCATAGCTCGTCATTGTCGAGGGTACATTTGATACCAGAAGCTGCCAGTCACCGCCATCCGCCCGATAATAGAGATCCATGTGGGAAAGACCTGATAAAGCATCGCCTACTTCCCACACCAGATGATAGTGGTCACCCACATAAGGTGTGATCAATGGCTCAAGGTTCATCCAGGGGGATGTCTTATCCAATGTCGCATTGAAGGTCAAATCGGTACCCTGATTTCCCAGGGCGTCTGTCGCCACTGCGAGGATGGTATAGGCGGTCGATTCGCCCAGGGTGCCAGCTTCAAATGGCGCCTGCCAGCCATCAGCTCCGTTGGTGTCTGTTCCCAAAAGGACCCAGTCATCACCGTTCCAATTGGTCCCATGGAACCAGAAGGAAACGGAGGCAATATTGCTGTTCGTACTACCCTTGGTCACCGATGCGCTGACTTCGCCGCTCCTGCTCAGCACGACTGAGCCATCAATCTTATTAAGAGTAACATCGGGGTCCACCCCGGCCGTACATTCCACACCCTTGATCACTTCCCGCACAGAGAGGATTGAGGACGGGTTGCCCTCATAATCCCAAACCCGCAGCGCCAGGTCAAAGGTGCCGTCCGGAATATCAGTATCGCAAAGGTTCACCTGCGCCGTGAAGGGTGTTGCGGTCTGTTCACTGATCGTCATCCAATCGCCATCGTTGTACCTTGCCAGAATCTCCAGCTTGGTCACAGCAATGTCATCCTTCCCCCACCCCGATACGGTCATCAACGGATTCGTCTGATAGGTCTTTGAGAGTGGAGCCGTCAAAGCTCCGGTCGGTGGATTCGCCGGCGTATTGCCCGAAGTGTAATAAGTCTGCCCTTCACCGCCATAGCTGTCCGCTTCATAGGCCAGCCGAGGACGCCCACCCTGAGTGGCCGCATCCCAGTTGATGGAAACATCTCTGAAAGTGATATCCAACGCGACACCCCAGACATAACCACTGGTTGAAAGATATTTTGTATCTTCGGAAACAACCATGAAGTGAACGTGGTGCCCGGTGCTGTAGCCGGTATCATCCACATCGGCGATGTATTGCCCCTGAACAACGGTTGCACCAACCTTTTTCAGGCTGTCTGGGATACTGCCCTGAGCAATATGCAAATAGATCTGATAGGTCCAGGGAGTCGTGGAGCGATCCTGGATTGTGATACTGTTGGTGCAGGAAGAATCGCCATTCGCGCAGGTATCCTTCCAATGGTAAACCGTACCGCCCTTAGCAGCGACCATGGGGAACATGGTCCCATCTGCAAAGTCAAAGGCATAGGTGCAGTAATAAGTGGGATAACAGGAAGTGTGTCCGACCGACCAGGTCAGACGCTTCGTCAGGTTTTCAGCCCAGGGGAGATAGTAGCCGCCATATACCT
This sequence comes from uncultured Candidatus Brevefilum sp., assembly GCA_964447265.1. GTDB lineage: Bacteria > Chloroflexota > Anaerolineae > Anaerolineales > Anaerolineaceae > Brevifilum. The sequence goes on along the minus strand of CAYUSC010000065.1, from coordinate 3,760 downwards.
TGGCGTCCTTGGATATCGTAGCCTGCTCCGCATCCACATCGCCCTGTACAGTCTTGGAGGCATACTGGAAATCCGTCAGGACTTCATCGAATTTCTCTTCTCCGCTGATCATCAAGGCCCACTTACCTTCAGGATCCTGTTCAGCCATCACCAGGTCAGGTTCGCGGCCGATCAGTTCCCCGGTCTCGGGGTCAATCGCTGCGAGCCAGACGGCGGCAACCTGCCCATCGTCCTGATATTGAATAGTGTCAATGATATAGGACTCGGCGGGCAGCCAACCCTCAGATTGCTCAATGGCGGTGAGAACCACCTGGCCTAGATCAGAGTCATCCCAGTTCGCCGCGGATATCGGTGTAGATTCTGCCTGAGCGGCAACCTGATCCTCATTCGACCTTCCAGGCAACTCAAATATTGTCAATGCCAATAAAGCCAGGCACAATATGGCTAATATGATAATCCCGAATTTCAATGTTTTACTCACAATAAGCTCCCTTTGCAATATCACCTGAAATCTGTCAGGCGCCGGGGTAATTTGATAATCATTCAGAAAAACGCACTTTTTTCAGTGCAACATTCATGCCAGGCCGGCACTATTCTTCCGGCCCCACACCTTTGGGGCATTTGCCTTATTTTGGGATGCAATAAGTGTTCCACATTTTCATACGCTCTCGGAGACACGGCGGAAACCCGGAATAGCCACGAAGGCAGGAAGCACCGATTCACCTTTTCAACATTCCTTTTTTATGCAATTATTTGACTTTATTGATATATCTCGCTTGATTTTGAATCGAAAATATGATAATATAGCAACCAATTGACGATAATCACTGTTTTCCAGAGAAATGTACGGTTATATCTTGAAAATAGCGAATTTTTTTGTTTAATCTAAGGGGATAATTCTTCCCCCGCAATGAACAGAGCAATAACGGAAGGAATTTGTCATGCCCAGTTCGTATTTAACTCAAGAAGGCTACGATCGGCTGCTGAAAGAGCTGGACTATCTTCGAACCGAAAAACGTACAGAAGTTGCAGACCGCCTGCGAAATGCAATGGAAGATGGCGAACTGATTGAAAACGCTGAACTCGAAGCCGCGAAAAACGAACAATCTTTCGTTGAAGGCCGGATCAAGGAATTGGAGATCCTGCTTGCCAACGCTAAATTGATTGAAGAAAATGCCAGTAACGACACCATCCAGGTGGGTTCCAAGGTCAAGGTCAAAGAAGACGGCTTTGACCCGGAAGAGTATGTCATTGTTGGACATGCCGAGGCTGACCCCCGGTTGGGCCGGATCTCAAACGAGTCCCCTTTGGGTAAGGCGTTGCTAAATCATAAGGCTGGTGATAAAGTTAAGGTCGAAGCCCCCGGCGGTGCCTTTGAGATTGATATCCTGGCTGTTGGCTAGCCTATAAAAATCCGCTCAATTGCCCCGCCCAGGAAATCTGGACGGGGCTTTTATTTCATCAAATCAGGAAGGTATTATGCTCGAAGATTCATTCACCGAACTGGAACGTAACCGGCTGGATAAACTCCATGAGGTCCAGGCGGAAGGGCTGGAGCCCTACCCCACCCGCGCCGAACAAACCCATACCAGCCAGGAAGCTATTGACGCCTTCATCAAGGCTGAAGATGCTGGCGATGATACCCCCGTCAAAGTGACCCTGGCAGGCCGGATTCGTTCTCTCCGAACAATGGGCAAGCTCGCCTTCGCCCATATTGATGATCGGGCAGGCCGAATCCAACTCTTCTTCCGGATCAACGATCTCGGTGAAGAGAAAATGGCTGAGCTGGAAAAATTTTACGACCTGGGTGATTTCATTCAGGCCAGCGGTTATATGTTCCGAACCAAACGCGGTGAAATCTCACTCTATGTGGAAGACTACAAATTGCTGGCCAAAGCCCTGCGCCCCCTGCCGGCAGCCAAAGACGAAGTTGTGAACGGTGAAGTTGTCCGCCATGCCACCCTGAGCGACCCCGAAACCCGTTACCGCCAACGCTATGTGGACCTGGCCGTTAACCCGGATGTGCAGGAGATCTTCAAGGTCCGGGCCGCAACGGTTCGCGCCCTGCGCCAGTTCCTGGATGAGCATGACTTCATCGAAGTGGAAACTCCGATCCTGCAGCCCATCTACGGTGGTGCAGCAGCAAGGCCTTTCGTCACCCACCACAATCAACTCCACCAGGACCTCTTCCTGCGGATCTCCTTTGAGCTGTATCTCAAACGGCTGCTTGTGGGCGGCCTGGAACGGGTTTATGAGATCGGTCGTGACTTCCGCAATGAAGGCGTGTCCTTCAAGCACAACCCCGAATTCACCCAACTGGAGTTCTACTGGGCTTTCGCCGATTACCTGCAGGTAATGGAATTCACCGAGCAAATGATCGCTTTTGTCGCCGAGAAGGTCCTCGGTAGCACCAAGGTCATCTTCGATGGCAAAGAAATTGATCTCACTCCCCCCTGGAACCGGGTGGAACTTCGGCAGGGACTCATCGAAGCCACAGGGATTGATATTGAAGAACATCCCACCGCCGAATCACTGGAAGCAGCGATGAAAGCCAAAGGCCTCAAAGCCAAACCCGGCGCGGCGCGCGGTAAACTGATTGACGCCCTGCTTGGTGATTTTCTGGAGCCGAACTTCATCCAGCCCACCTTCCTGTATAATTATCCCCGGGACATCTCTCCCCTGGCAAAGAACCAACCTGGCAACCCGGCCGTTGTGGAACGATTTGAGGGCTTTGTAGGTGGGATGGAACTGTGTAACGCTTTCACCGAATTGAATGACCCATTGGACCAGGAACAGCGTTTCCTTGAAATGGGGCGGGACTACGAAAGCGATGACGAAGAACGCCATCCGATGGATGACGATTACCTGAACGCCCTCAGTTATGGGATGCCCCCCGCCGGTGGTTTTGGGATCGGCGTGGACCGGCTGGTCATGCTGCTTACCGGCCGGCGCAGTATCCGGGAAGTGATCCTGTTCCCTCACCTGCGCAGCCTGGGCGATGAGGATGCCGAATAATCATCTGATTTTTTTACCAACATCCACCTGAAAGGCACGTCTAAGACGAACTGGTAGGTATGGACGAACAAGCACTGATCCAAGACGCACTCGATGGCAACCTGGATGCCTTTAATATCCTGGTGGTCAATTACCAGGATATGGCCTATAACGTCGCCTATCGGGTGATGGGCGAATATGGTGCGGCCAGCGATGCCTGTCAGGAAGCCTTCATTTCCGCCTACCAGAAATTGCACCAATACCGGGGCGGCTCGTTTAAATCCTGGCTGCTGCGGATCGTCACGAACGCCTGTTATGACGAGCTTCGGCGCCGCCAGCGAAAACCTGTGACCGCCCTGACACCGGAAACGGATGATGGCGACGCGGTTGAAGATCCCTATTGGATTGAAGATGACCAGGCCTCTCCGGAAGAACAGACCGAACAAGCTGCACTGGAAAAAGCTATCCAACACTGCATCGGTGAGCTGGAAGATAAATTCCGCACCATCCTGGTGCTAGTTGATGTTGAAGGTATGGATTACGAGGCAGCCTCCGATGTTGTCAACACCCCCCTTGGAACGGTAAAGAGCCGCCTGGCGAGGGCCCGGTCCCGGGTGCAGGACTGCCTGCAGGGCTTCTGGGAACTTTTGCCCGATATCTTTCGTCTAAACAACGAGGAAGAATGATGATGATGAACGAAAGACAAAGGGCCAAAGAGCTGGAGCAGCTTTCTGCTTATCTGGACGGTCAACTTAATGAGACCGAA
>CAYUSC010000064.1:12286-14011 GCA_964447265.1 uncultured Candidatus Brevefilum sp. | reverse complement strand
CCAATTCTGAAAGCATCTCCCGCCCGCCTTCAAAGGTCTTCTCAATCAGCGCGCCGATCCCAACAAGGGTGGCGCCTGCCACCTGCGCCAACCGCACCAGGCCGGCAATCGTTGCACCGGAAGCCAGGAAGTCATCAATGATCAGCACCCGTTCGCCATTGGCGAGGTATTCCGGCGAGACGATCAATTCGACCATGTGTCCTTTGGTGTGCGAAGGGGCCACCGTCAGATAAACGGTGTCGGGCATCGTCACCGGCTTATGCTTGCGGGCATAAACCACCGGGACGTTCAGATATTTGGCGGTCATCAGCGCCGGAGCAATCCCGGAAATTTCCGCCGTCAAGACTTTGGTGGGCTGGGTAAATTTAAAACGAGCGGCCAATTCCTGGCCGCAAGCATCCATTAAAACAGGGTCAACCTGATGATTGATGAAGGGGTCGACCTTTAAAATCCCATTTCCCAGGTTTTTCCCTTCTTCTGCAATGCGCGTCTTCAATGGTTCAAACAAAACAGGCCTCCATCCTTGAGGATCGTAGTTGTTCAGACATTTTACTTCGATTTATCGGAAAATCGTGCTTCAAACAGGTATTTAACGCAGATTTAAAATTCCAGATCGGACCAATCCGACTCGGTGGAGCCTTCCGCGTCACGCCTCCGTTCACGGTAAAGGATCTCCTCCAAAATCTTGCGATTAAAGCTCACCAGGTCGGCCAGTAAGCCGATCAGGAAGGTCAGGAAACCAATGATCAGCAGCACCGCGGTCAGGATCAGGGACTGAATATGCCCTCCGCCCATCCCCTGAAAATAGAAGAAAAGGAAACGGATTCCCAGCGCCAGACCGGCTAAAACCAGGAAGATACTGGACCAGGTGAAGACTTTCAAGGCGCGGTACATGGCAAAGGAACGAATGATGGTCTTTGTGGAATTGACCACGTAATTCCGAACACTGTGGAACAGCCGGGAAGGTCGGGTGGGGGCATTGGTCCGCACCTGGACAAAAGCCACCTTGATCCGTTTGACGCCTGCCTGGATCAGTGTTTCCAGGGTGTAGGAGTAATTGCTGAGTACGAGCGTCCGCAAGGCAACATCCCGGGTGATCGCTCGGAAGCCGCTGGTGGCATCGGGAATCTCAAATCCCGCCGAAGCCGAAACCACTTTCGACCCCAATTTCTGCAGAAATCGTTTTGTGGGCGAAAAATACTCCAGAGTGCTCACTCCCCGGTCGCCAATCACCATTTCCGCCTCGCCCCGGAGAATAGGTTCAACAAGTTTGGCAATTTCGCTGCCCGGATACTGGTTGTCGGCGTCGGTGTTGACGATCACATCCGCGCCCAGCCCCAGCGCAGCATCCAGCCCGAACGTATAGGCCTGGGCCAGACCGGAATGCCGCTCCATCCGGACGACATGGTCGGCGCGGTTCTGCCAGGCGACATTGGATGTGTCGTCGCTGCTGCCGTCATCCACAATCAGGATCTCAACGGATGTAAACCCACGGATTGCCCGCGGCAATTGAGCCAGGGTCTCCGGCAGGGTGTCAGCCTCGTTATAGCAGGGGATTTGAATGATCAGTTTCATGGCTTATCTCAGTTATTGGATGCTGGGATTAGTATAACATGGGATGAGTTCCGGAGAATCCCAAACGCTTAGTGAAAATATCCGGTTAATCCAACCTTTACCCCACTGAGTTGAAGCCACCCCTCTAATCGTATAAAATGGAACCATTGA
>CAYUSC010000064.1:0-12186 GCA_964447265.1 uncultured Candidatus Brevefilum sp. | reverse complement strand
GAAAAGATGAAAACCTTCAATTATGCCGTTGGGATGTTCGGCACGTCCATCCCGATCAACCTGCTCAAGACCTATGCCGCCATTTTCTATGTCGACCGCATGGGTCTGACCACCAAGAACTTTGCCCTGATCTTATTCATCTATACTTTTATTGATGTGATTGACAATCCGGTCTATGGCTTCCTTTCCGACCGGACCCGCACCAAATGGGGACGCCGGCGTCCCTGGCTGGTGATTGGCACCCCCCTGCTGGTCCTGGGGCTGATCGCCTTCTACAGCACCCCCGCTTTCCTGGCCGGAAATTCCCTCCTGGCCTGGGCCATGCTGTTCTATATCTTCACCGGCACCCTCGATTCGGTGATCAACGCCAATTATGCTGCTCTGTTCCCCGAGATCTTCGAGGATGACGCCAGCCGCGCCAAAGCCAATGCCATGCGCCAGGCTTTCCAACTGGTCGCCATGATCATCAGCATCGCCCTGACGCCCATCGTCACCAATGCCATCGGTTTCAGCACCACTTCAATCCTGTATGGTATCCTGGGTGGCGTGGTCATCCTCTATATGAGCCTGACCTCCAAAGAGAGGAAAGTTGAAGAGGATGAAGTCCAGCCCAAGCTGTGGAACAGCATCAAGGACCTGGTGACCAACAAGAACTTCTGGATCGCCGGCCTGACCAATGCCTTTTACAGTGCGGCGATGTCACTCGTGCTCGCAGGGCTGCCCTTCTTCGTGAAATACACCCTCCAAATCCCGGATTCCCAATCCACCATTCTGTTTGCCTCCGTGCTGCTGATCGCCATAGGCTGCGTCGCCGTTTGGGCGTTATTGGTGCGCAAGCGCAGGCTGATCCCGATCTGGCGGATCGCGCTGGCTTCGCTGGCCGTCGCCTTCATCCCCCTGTTCTTCGCCAACAGTCTGGTCACTGCGATCATCAGCAGCGCGCTGGTCGGCTTCGGTTTCGCCGGCGTGATCACCACCATGGATTTGATCGGCGCCCGGATCATGGATGAGGACACCCGTAAACATAATGTGCGCCGTGAGGGCATCATCGCCAACGCCCTCGGCTTCATGAACCGGCTGAGCGGCCTTTTCACCAGTCTGGCTTTCCTGCTGCTCAGTGTGCTCTTTGGGTTTGAAAGCGGGGATGTGCCCGGCGCTCAGCCCGGTATGGCCTCCCGCTTCCTATTGACGGTCTTCCCCGCCATACTGATGGTGATCAGCCTCGCTTTCTCCATGTTCCTCAAACTGGATGCCCGCGGGCCGGAAAAACCGGATGACCTTGAGATCATGACCGATCTGGATGTTGCTGAGGAATAAACCATGGCTTTGATCCAACTCGACTTCACCCCCGAAACCGTCAAGGTCTGCCTGCCGCTCTATATGATCGTCCCGGACCCCAAATCACTGGGCGACGTTCCCCTGCAAAAGCGCAAGGTGCTCTACTTGCTGCACGGGCTGAGCGATAACGGCAGCGCCTGGCAGCGGTATACCAACATCGAAACCATCGCCCGGCAATTCGGGCTGGTGGTCGTGATGCCGTCCATCGGCCGCAGTTTCTACACCGACAATCCCAACGGGCAGCAGTATTTCACCTTCCTGATGGAAGAACTCCCTAAATATCTGAAGGATGTCTTCGGCCTGGCACCAGGCCGCGATGACAACCTGATCGCCGGGAACTCCATGGGTGGGTTTGGCGCGTTCAAGGCTGCGCTCAACTACCCCGAGCGCTTCGCCGCGGCCGCCAGCCTCTCCGGCGTACTTTCGCTGGAAATCCTCAAGCTGAACCCGCAGGATCCCCGCTATCACGAGTTCACCTACATCTTTGGCGACCTGACCAAGCTGGCCGGTACGCCGCATGACACGATGGTCTGGCTGAAAAAAGCCGCCCAACACCCTCAGGACCTGCCCAAGCTCTATATGGCCTGCGGGCAGCAGGATGACCTCTTCCCGCTCAACGAGATGTTCTATGGCGCAGCCCAGAAAATGGGCGTGCCAATCCAATATGATAAGGAAGATGGCGGTCATGTCTGGCCCTTCTGGGAGAAATTTATCCAGCGCTTCCTGGTTTATGCGCTGGGCGAACCGAAAAAGAACAGTTGGGGCGAATGAACGAGATCAGCCAAACCCTCACCTTTTCGATCACGTCCGAACAGCAGGGCCAATATCTGACCGTACCTTTCACCATGCCGGAAGGGATCGCTGAATTCCGGCTGACCTATAGCTATCCCCGCTTCCGGGAGGAAGCCCAACCCCTGCCGAACGGCCAGTTCACCCCCCATGATCAGATCAACATCATTGACCTGGGGTTGATCGCGCCGGATGGCAGCCAGGCGGGCGTCTCCGGCTCGGATAAGGCCAGCTTCTTCATCAATGGTAAAGCGGCCACACCGGGCTACCATCCCCGGCCGCTGACCCCCGGTGAGTGGCGGATCCTGGCCGGCGCGTATAAGGTCGCCCCGGAAGGTGTGACCGTCACCTATGAGCTGACCTTCATCCCTAAGCAGCGCAGCCTGCTGCTGGGCGATATTCACACCCATACCGTCGGCTCGGATGGCGTGCTCACGCTGGAAAAATTGGCTGCGTTGGCTCGAACGCATGGCCTGGATTTTTTAGCAATCACCGACCACAACCAGATGGTTAGCCCCGCCGTCCTGGCCCGCATCCCGGACATCACCCTTATCCCCGGTGTGGAATGGACGCATTACCGCGGCCATGCCAACTTCCTGGGACTGGAAAAGCCCTACGACGAACCTTTCTTCACCAATACGGACGAAGCCATGCAGGCCCGCTTCCAAAGCGCCCATGACCGCGGTGCTCTGATCGTGATCAATCATCCCCAGGATGAATCCTGTGGATTCCAGTTCGACATAATGAAACTGCCTTTTGACGCTATCGAAATATGGAACGGCCCCATGCGGGAAAGCAATCTGCGGGCGGTTGGCCTCTGGCACCAGATGCTGGCGGCCGGGCGCAAAGTCCCCGCGGTGGGCGGCAGTGATTTCCACCGTGAGAACCTCTTCCAGATCCTCGGCGGTCCCTGTATGGGGGTTTATGCCGGTTCGGATGCCCCCGGCGACATCCTGACTGCATTACGCAATGGTCAGAGCTTTATCACCTTTGCCCCCAACGGTCCCACGGTGGATTTCTCCGCCGGGTCGGCAACCCTGGGCGGCACGACTGAGTGGCAGATCGGCTTGACGGCCAAGGTCAGCGCCAAAGGACTGAAAGCGGGCGATGTGATCCGGCTGGTCGGCGCGGCAGAGCAGATTGACCTGTTCCAGGCACCCTCCGATGGTGAGGCTGAACTAACTGCGCCTGTTCCAGGCCCCGGATTCCTGCGGGTGGAGATCTACCGCACCTTCCTGCCGGGCGTTCCACCGCTGCCGGCGCTGATCAGCAACCCGGTCTATTTCGATTAACCTAACACGGGAAATCTTAAGTATTAACCAATCATCCCTTAGTTACTTCATGACTAAGGGATGATTTTTTTACAATAGTTGGTGAAGTTTTAGAAGGTCTTGAAAATGTCGATCACTGCGGCGGTGTCAGTCAGATCTTCCAAAACATAATCCGGCAGGTGCTCAGCCAGCTCCGCCGCGGAAGTATGCCCGGTCGCAACGGCCAGAACCTTGACTCCTGCATGTCGCGCGCATTCAATATCGCGGGAGGTATCCCCGATCACCAGGACCTTCGCCCGATCGACAGGTTCACCCCACTGCTCCTCCCACCGGGAAATCGCCAGCCCGGGCAGGTCATTGCGATGCGGCCGCTCGCTGCCGTAAGCGCCAAAAGTGAACAGCGACGGGTCAATCCCCACGGCGCGCAATTTAACCGGAACGGAGTCCCGAACATTCCCGGTCACCAGTCCCAAAGCAAAGTCCGGCTCGCCGGAGAGCGCCGCCAACAGCACCTCCACACCGGGCAGCAACAGCATCTGCAAGGTTGGCGCCGCTTCCGAGACGGCCCGGGCATAAGCGTCAAATGATGCTTCGAGGCCGGAAGCAATTTGGTCCGCTGGAAGCCCAGCCTCCGTCATCAATTCGGTCACGATCTGCCAATCGGTCTTCCCTGCCATGGGAAAATCGTCAATTGGACCGGTTGTGCCAAAAACCTCGGTCAATGCCCGTGAAAGACAAATTCGCCCTTCGTTGGATGGGTTGAGCAAGGTGCCATCAATATCAAAAAGTAATACGCGGGGTTCGTTGTTTGCCATGTCCCCCATTCTAACCGCGTCAGGCTTCATTCAGCAAGCTTCCGGGGATTAATCCACCGCAAAGCCCCATTTCTGTGGTTAAATTAACGAAATCATTACTGTTGAGAGGATTAATCACAATGAAAAATTACCGCCTCTGCCTGGTAGGTTTTGGGAATGTCGGCAAAGCCTTTGCCCGTTTATTGCTGAAGAAGAAAGCCGAACTGGCTGATAAATATGATTTATCCGTTTCCATCACAGGGATCATCACCGGCTCTCACGGCCAGGCAATTAATCCCGCCGGGCTGAACCTGACCCAGGCGCTGGCTCTTGTGGATGGCGGCGAATCACTGGATTCGCTTAGCACGGTGGACGCCTCATCCGATGCGCTCGCCTTCATTGAGCAGTGCCCGGCGGACTTCATGTTCGAGACCACGCCCGTGAATCCCCAAACCGGCCAGCCCGCCCTCAGCCACATTGAAAAAGCGCTCGAGATGGGCATGCACGCCGTAACGGCCAATAAAGGTCCGGTGGTGCATGGCTATCGTCATCTGACTTCGCTGGCGGCGAAAATGGACCGGCGCTTCCTGTTCGAATCGGCTGTGATGGATGGCGCACCGGTTTTCGCCCTCTTCCGTGAACCGCTGGTTGGCGCGAATCTGATCTCCTTCCACGGCATCCTCAATTCCTGCACCAACCTCCTGTTGGAAATGATGGAGCAGGGCCAGACTCTTGATGAAGCTGTGGAATACGGCCGCTCGATCGGCATCACCGAGACCGACCCCAGCAATGACATTGACGGCTGGGACGCGTCCATCAAGGTCGCCGCGTTGGTGACCGTGTTGATGGGCACCCCCCTCATACCCCAACAGGTGGACCGCACCGGAATCCGCGGCGTGACGCCCGAGATGATCGCCGAAGCTAAAATCGCCGGGGAACGCTGGAAGCTGGTTTGCTCCGCTGAAAAGCAGGATGACCGGATTGTGACCAAAGTGGCCCCTCAGCGGGTCGGCCCCAATTCACCCCTTTTCAGCGTCAACGGCACCAGCTCCTACTGCCAGTTCCAACTGGATGTGCTCCCCGGACTGGGTTTGCTCGAAAGTGATCCCGGCCCCGAAACCACAGCCTATGGCCTGCTGGCGGACATGCTCAACATTCTGGAGGTGATCTAGTCATGGCCTCACCCACCTTTCTGGCCCTGGGCACCAATCTTGGCGACCGGGAGGCCAACCTGCAAAAGGCGATCGAGTCCCTGCCGCCCAAAGTGCGCGTGATCAACAAATCCTCGGTCTATGCCACCCCTCCCTGGGGATATGCGGATCAGCCCGAGTTCCTCAATCAGGTCATTGAAATCGACACAGCGCTTCAACCGCTGCCTTTGCTGCATCTACTCAAATCCGTTGAGAAGGATATGGGTCGGGAGGAGACCTTCCGCAACGGCCCCAGATTGATCGATCTCGACATCCTCTTTTATGGTGCGGAAATCGTTGAGGGTGAGGTCATCACCATCCCCCACCCCAGATTGCACGAACGGGCCTTCGTGCTCGTTCCATTGAATGAGATTGCCCCGGATTTCATCCACCCCGTACTCCATCAAACCGTCCATGACTTGCTCGCCCAGGTGGACGCGGAAGGCGTGCGTAAGCTGTGAGTGTCCTTGCCCTGGGGTTGATGCTGCTGCCCGGATTGGCCGGTTGGGCCTGGTTGGGCCGCCGCGGTCGTGACCCACTGGTCGCTGCAGCTCAGGTCATCGGCATCAGCCTGGCCGTCATCGCTCTGGTGGCGGAATGGGCTTTTGCCCTGGGCATCCATTTCTCGTCAATCAGTATAGGCTTGCTTCTGGCGGGGTTTGCAGCCCTGGCGATCGTGGGCTTCATCCGCCGCAAGCCCCAATTCCACAAGGAACACCTCAGGGCAGGGTTAATCGGGCTGGCGCTGTTTGGCAGCCTGATCGCCTGGCGGCTGCACCAGGCTGACAGCCTGTTATTACCCAATTGGGTTGATTCCCAGCACCACTATTTAATTATCCGCGCCATCCTCGAGCAGCGCGGCCTGCCTGACACCCTCGCCCCCTATCTTGATCAGCCTTTTTACTACCATTTCGGTTTTCATACCGCAACAGCCCTTTTTGCCGGCTTGAGCGGCCTGTCCATCGGCCAGGCCATGCTGGTGTTCGGCCAGCTTTTGAATGCCGCCATTTCCCTGTCCGTTTATGCGCTGGGGAAAACACTCTGGAAGGATTGGCGGCCTGCCCTGGCGGCAGCCATTCTGGTAGGGCTTGTCACCCGCATGCCGGCCTATTTCCTCACCTGGGGACGCTACCCCCTGGCTGCCGGAATGGTCCTGCTCCCCCTGGCAATGGCCGCCGCGCTCCGGCTGACGCGAAAACCCAGCGGAAAACGCGAAGCGGCGATCCTGGCCCTGCTGACCGCCGGTGTCCTGCTGACCCATTATTTCATCGCCTTGCTCCTGGCCCTTTTCCTGATCATCCTCCTTATGGGGGTATTCCTGCCCCGACTGAAGACTCTGCTGACGGCGCTGGTTGCCTCGCGTGGCTTATTGATCGGCGGTGGATTGGGAGCATTGCTGGCGTCGCCCTGGATTTTTCGGATGCTGCAGCTTTCCTCCCTGAGAACCGGCGTCGAATCCAACCTGCCTGCTGCGTTGGATAGCTTTCAGGCGGCTTCGGATACCGCTGCCTACATTTGGAAACTGCTGGGACCAGCCAGCAATCACTGGCTGCTGTTACCCGCAGGGATTGGGCTGGTCTGGGCCTTCATCAAGCGCCAGCGGGTAGCCTTTGGCATCTGGACGGTGGTCTGCGCCATCCTCGCCCTGCCCTGGGGCCTGGCCCTCAAACCCTTCCGCCCGGACCATTTCGCGATTACCTTCTTCCTGCCGCTGTCCCTTTGGGCGGGGTGGGCTTTTTGGCAAGTGGGCAACCTGCTGACTTCATGGCTGAAACGAAACTGGATTGCCCTGCTGGTCCCTGCCCTTTTCATACTAGGCTGGTGCGTTTGGGGTTATGACCTCAGCGCCCATCTGGTCAATTCCACAACCGTGCTGGTGACGGAATCCGATATCGAGGCATTGGATTGGGTGCAGGATAATACCCCCACCGATGCGCGGTTCCTGATCAACACCACTTACTGGCAGAGCGGCAATTACCGCGGCGTGGATGGCGGGGGCTGGTTATTACCCTATACCGGCCGCTGGGCTGTGGTGCCCACCGTTTTCTATGGGTACTCACCCGATAAAGCCGCCGTCAGGCAGTTGATCCAATGGGGAAAATCAGCCAGCGCGCTCACAACCTGTGATGCCGCCTTTTGGGAATTGGTGAAAGAAGCCGATCTAAATTATCTCTACATCCGGGAAGGAACCGGCGAACTGCAATCGGAAGGACTGATGGATTGCGAGGGAATCACGGAAATCTATCAGAACGATATAATAGCGATATACGAAATTTCTTCAGACGTTGATTGACATGATTCATTGGAACATATTTCAGCCAGTAATCATGTGGGATAAGCTATGAAAACTTTCTTCAAAAAAGGTCACCAATTCATCCAGACCCATCCTAGGCTCTGTGAAGCGCTTTTCCTCATCCTTATTTTTTCAATTTCATTGATTTTCAAACGAATTGGATTGAAGTTCGGTTTTCCGCTCCTCACTCACCCCGACGAAAGCGTCATCATTAATCCGGTTCTCGATATGACAAGGCTGCGCACTTTAAATTCGGGGAACTTCAACCGACCGGATCAAATTTTGCAGTATCTAAACCTCATCTATCTGAACATAATCAGTTTTATTCTTTATGGTCAGGATTTCGCGTCAGCCTATAATGAACATTTTTTAAATTTTTATTTCTACAGCCGTTTCCTAATCTCCGTCCTGGGTTCGCTAATCCCTGTTGTTGCCTATAAAATCGGAAAAACAGTCAATAACAGGCTGGCAATTTCTGCCGCAATTGTTTTTGCCTTTTTTCCCCTTTTTACAAGATACTCTCTCTACATCACACCTGACATCCCCATCACCTTATTTACTCTCACAATCATTTATTTTGCCTTACGGTATTTGCAGACCAATAAAGAAAAATTTATCATCCTGGCGACAATTTTTGTTGCAATTAATACCGCCGAGAAATATCCGGGCCTGCTATCCTTTTTGATCGTTCTGGTCGCACTTGGACTTCAGGTGATAGGCGATCAGACAGAACCCTTCTCACACCGGATCCGAACCTTCCTGCTCCGTTCGTTAAAAATGGCAGGTATTTTCATTCTCGCGCTTTTCATCGTTGCCCCATATCTCTTCATTGAATACTCATCAGTCATTGAAGCTTTGGTCAGAGAAGCGAGAACAAATCACCTGGGCGCAGACAACCTTGGTTTTCTTGGAAATCTCTGGTTTTATGTTGAAACCTTCTATGACCACACAGGAATCCTTGGTGTTTTCTTTTTCCTCACTGGTGCGTTTGCGTTTTTCAGAAAATTCTCAAAACAGAACCTGCTGCTATTCTTTGGACTCTTCTATTGGATTTCATTAAGTGTCCTGGCGCTCCATTGGGAACGCTGGGGCTTACCGATGTTCATCACGCCATTATTTTTCATTGCCATCGGGATCAGCTATCTTTTGGAAGAGAAAAGTGCTCGCACCCGAATCTTTAACCTTCTTACCGGGCTGGCAATTATTCTATTCATCAGCCAACAAAGCATCTATTCTCTGTATATTCCCATCCAGAAAAAATATGTGGATACAAGGGTTGTTTCTTCCGATTATTGCGATATGGTTGGGATCACAAAAGAAAATTCGTTATTTGATGGATATACACCGCTGGAGCCTAATACACCGATTAAAATTGTCGACGGCTTTTACGATGAACTTGCCAACAAGAACTATATACTCTTATCCTCAACAATTTATGATCGGTATTTCGCAGAACCGGAACGTTATCAGGATGCCATCGCTATATACAATGAGATTCGGAATTCATATCCGTTGATAAAAACATTTACCCCCTATCCAAAAACAGAAAAGACCCTGGGACAGCTTGAAAATATCCTGTACTTCTGTAAATACCGCCTGGGTCTGACATCCGAAGTCCGCTTATCGGGACCGACTATTGAAATTTATCAAATTGCCAATTAATGCCGGTAATAGGCTGAATTGTAGGCCGCTCAAAACCAACATATAATTAGGCCTACTGAAATCAAAGGAATTGAGAATTTTATCTTATGCGGATCAGCTTAATCGGACCTGTATTTCCCTATAGAGGTGGGATTGCCCATTTCACGACGCTCATGGCTCAAAATTTGCGAGATGAGGGCCATGAGGTTCAGATGATCTCATTTAAGAACCAATACCCCATAATCCTCTATCCAGGGAAAAGTGACAAGGATTTCAGCCCCGGAAGGATCAAAGTGGATGCGGATTTCATCCTTAGCCCGCTAAACCCTTTCACCTGGATAAAGACCGCGTCCGCCATCCGGGATTTCAATCCCCAAAAAGTGGTCATCCCCTGGTGGACGACATTTTGGAGTTTTTGCTTTTCATATATTATGGACCGGCTGAAAAAACAGGGCATTGGAACAACCATCCTTATCCACAACACCCTGCCACATGAACCTCGGCAATATGACAAATGGCTGGCCAGGCAAGTCCTCTCCCGGGCGGACAAGTTTATCGTCATGTCATCCAAGGAAAAAGGAAGGCTGCTCGCCTTCCTCCCCACGGCATCTGAAATCGTCATAGTGCCCCATCCAATTTCAATATTTACCAATCCAACAAACCTGAGCCGGGAAGCGATCCTGCAAAAGCTGGATTTGCCAGAGGGTAAAAAATTCGTTTTATTTTTCGGATTTATCCGTGATTATAAAGGGCTTCACGACCTGATCCGCGCCATGCGGTTCTGCGTCAATGAAGATCCCAATATCCACCTGATCATTGCCGGTGAATTTTGGAATGACAAAGCGGCTTATCTTGAGCAAATCGCCCAGGAAGAATTACAGCCCTTTGTCCACATTTTTGACGAATACATACCCGATGATGAGGTCTCGGTTTATTTTGAAGTATCCGACATCTTCGCGGCACCTTACACTGGAGGCACGCAAAGCGCCGCGATTAAGACAGCGCTTGGATTCGGCTTACCGGTTGTGTTGACCCGGATTATCTCAGATGATCTAATTGAACAGCTGCCGGAATTATGTAATATTGTCCCAACCAGTGACCCGAAACTGTTTGCTGAAAGTATTTTGGCCCAATTAAAAAAAGGCCGAATCTCAGAAAACGAGATAGAAATCCTTTTTGATAAATCGTGGCACAATCTTAGCAATGCGGCGACGCAAGATTAATAAGAAACAATGACTCCTTCAACTCAAGATTTGAAAAAGAATACCTCCATCATTATCCCTAATCTCGACTCCAAGGTCATCGATCAAACCATAAAATCCCTGTTAACCCAACCAGGGATTGAAGAATGCGAGATCATTGTCGTCGGGATGGATAAATACGGACTGGTAGAAAACTTCCCGGAAGTCAAATTTATTAAGACCCCTGCGCCGGTTGGCGCTGCGGAAGCCCGCAATATCGGCATCCGTGAAGCAATTGGCGACACCTTTATCTTCATTGATTCGGATTGTGTTGCCCAACCAGGCTGGCTTGATGCCTATTATGCCGATTTCGCTGAGGGCTGGCAGGTGATTGGCGGCGGCGTCAAGTCCCCAACCGATGATTTCTGGCAACTCGTGTATAATCTCTCGATGTTCCACGAACAGCTATGGACCCAGCCGCGTGGTGAACATAAATACCTGGCCACCCTCAACCTGGCAATGACGCGTGAGGTGATTGAAGAAGTCGGCCCTTTGAATGAAGCTTTTATGCGCGGTCAGGATATTGAATGGACCTCCCGCATGACCCGGGCTGGGATTCGCCTGCTCTTTGACCCCGCGGCCGTTATTGTGCATCAGCCATCAAGGTTCACGTTTGAAGCCGTCAGGAGAGATAATTATCGTTCAGGGTACTATATGATTGAAGTCCGCTACGAACATCCAGAGATCTTCCATATGTCCCCGATTTTACAGTCCTCAATAATCTGGCGGATTTTCAAACCATTGATCGCAGCCTGGACCACCTTAAAAATTGTGATTAAAACCAGAGAGGTCCGCCGGAACCCCAGGATCATCCCGCATGTTTTCCGGCTGAAAGCCGCCTGGTGCGATGGCGCGGCTGACCGTCTTGAAGGAAAAGAAAATGTCCAATAAACTGACTCGGGATTCCTTCTGGGTCGTAATCCCCACCTACAACCGGGCCGATGATCTGATCGCCACCCTGGAATCCCTCGCGAAATCGGAAATCAACATGGATCAGGTGATCGTGGTCGATAATGGCTCGAAGGATGACACAGCGGCAAAGATGGGAAGACAATATCCCAACGTCCACCTCCTGGCTTTGGAAAAGAATATCGGTGCTACGGGCGGTTCCAACGTTGGCTTTCAATACGCCCTGGAACATGGCGCAGAATACGTGATTCGGATGGACTCGGATATAGAGGTGGATGCCAACTTTTTGGC
This sequence comes from uncultured Candidatus Brevefilum sp., assembly GCA_964447265.1. GTDB lineage: Bacteria > Chloroflexota > Anaerolineae > Anaerolineales > Anaerolineaceae > Brevifilum. Next base: position 429 of record CAYUSC010000064.1, on the reverse strand, counting down.
GCCTTTGATCGCGATGGCAAATTCCGACCCTAAGATAGGCATCATCAGTCCCAAAATCTATTTCTTCACTCCCCCTGACATTATTTGGTACGGCGGCGTGGAATCTAAAGGCGGATTTCTTAAAATCACCGATGGCTTTCGCGGTAAAACCGATTCGCCTGAAAATAGCCGGATCAGGAAAGTGGATTATGTCTGGGGCGCGACCATGCTGATCAGCCGGGAAGTATTGAAAAAAACAGGCGGCTTTGACACGGATTTCTTTGTCTATTATGAGGAATTTGATTTTTGCGATCGCACCAAGGCTTTAGGTTATGAAATCATGTATGTTCCGGAATCAAAGATTTGGCACAAAGTAGGGTCAATTTCCTATACGGCCTTCACCGCCTATAATTGGAATAAAAGTAAGATGATCTTCATCCGCAAACATGC
>CAYUSC010000063.1:777-14018 GCA_964447265.1 uncultured Candidatus Brevefilum sp. | reverse complement strand
CCATCGTGCCCACGTTCATATGCGGTTTTGATCGATCAAATTTTTCCTTGGCCATATAAACCTTTCTCCTTAGTAAAAAAGCCTCGTCCTTAACCTTAAATCTCTTAATTATCTTTCGGCAGAAAGCCCTCAATGGGATTCGAACCCATGACCTCATTCTTACCAAGAATGCGCTCTACCGACTGAGCTATGAGGGCAGCCGATCCGACTGCACGCCATTCTAAGCGTTCAGTAGTGGACGGTGTTGGATTCGAACCAACGAAGGCCTGTGCCAGCTGATTTACAGTCAGCCCCCTTTGACCACTTGGGTAACCGTCCAGGATCAAGCGAGTGTTACCCGCTCGAGATCGGGATCGTTTCAGAGAAAATCAATCCCGGTCGCAAACGTGTAACCTGAGCCGATGATGGGAATCGAACCCATAACCTATCACTTACAAGGCGATTGCTCTACCATTGAGCTACATCGGCGAATATAAATTCGCAACTTTTAATGTACCGTAAGCGCTAAGACTGCCCGATTATACCAAAGCCTATATCTAAGCGCAAGGCTCACTAGACGCACAATTCGAGTCCAGTGCGATTTATGAGTCTATCCGATTTACCGCTAAAGGTCAAGATAATTTGACGAATAAATTGCGGTTTTGATCTATCGAAACGACTTACTCACCACCATTATAATCCGTTCGACCGCTGTGGGCGCTTAGGTTTCCATTTCTTTAAGTTAGCGCTGGTTTATTATCGGGAAGTTACATCAAAGGCTGCGTTGGTACATCAGCTTGAGAGATTGGCAGCCAGACGGAGAAGGTCGTTCCGACTCCCTCAGTCGATTCTACGTCAATGCGCCCACCGTGATTACGTACAATCCAATAGGCAATCGGTAAGCCCAATCCAAACCCCCCATCGGCCCGTGATCGCGTCCGCGATTTATCGCCGCGATAGAATCGCTCAAAGATATAGCGGAGCTCTTCTTTGGGTATCCCCGGGCCGTGGTCAACGACGTCAACCTCGACCCAGTTCCCACTCACCGAAAGGTTCAAATCTATCTCTCCGCCATCATCCGTGAACTTGATGGCGTTACTCCCCAGGTTCAAGAAAACCTGTTTTAACCGGTCCCGATCACCGGTCACCATCACCGGGCGGATATCGTCAATGCGGATGATATGTCTGCCGCCGGAAAGCACCTTCATCTGCTCGAATACTTCAAAAACCAACTCATCCAGTTCAACCGGCTCGAACATCAGGGGCAGCCGGCCGGTCTCAGCCTGAGCCACCATCAGTAAATCACCCACCAAGCGGGTCAACCGGTCCACTTCGGATTCGATGCTGGTGAGTGATTCCTCGTCCAGTTCATGCATCATTCGCATCAACCCAACATTTCCCTTGATCACCGTCAGCGGCGTCCGAAGCTCATGGCTGACATCGGCCAAAAACCGACGCTGTGCGGTGAACAAGCGCTCCAGCCGGACCAGGGTCTGATTAAAAGTCAGGACGACTTCGCCGATTTCATCGTTTCGACTTGGAGAAAGCGGTATCCGTTGCGAAAGATCATCCGTGCCGGTGATCTTTGTGGCCACCAGCGCCATTGTCTCCAAAGGCTCAAGGGCCTGGGCCGTGACCAGCCAGCCAACGATTCCCGCAACGATAATCGCAAATAAGGCGGCGATGATGAAAACAATCTGCAGGAGATGCTGCGTATAATGCAGTTCGGTCTGAACCGCCCCGACTTGCAACCATCCCGCAAGATTGTTGTCGACATTAAGCGGAACGGTCAACACCCTGAGCTGGGTGGTTTGGATGGTCGCGTTTTGAAATATAGGTTCTTCAATATCCAGGGCCGTGGGATCCAGGGCGGAAGTGAAGTCCACCGCATTGTCGGAATACGCGACAAGCTGTCCCGACAGCGACCAGACCTGATAATAGATATTCCCCGAGATATTCACGGCACCCGGCGGGATTGCCATATCCCCCAGCGAATCCGCCCTAAGATTGGCCATGACATCCTCAGCGGCATGCTGTATGTTGGTGTCCATCTCGTTGATCATCACCACACTGACCATCGTATAAACGACAATGCTGAGCAGGATAACCACACCGCTCAGCAAGCCGGAATATATCAATGTCAGACGAAGACGCAGCGACATGCCAGAATTTACTCTTCAGGTTCCCGCATCACATAGCCCACGCCCCTGACCGTGTAGATCAGACGGGATTCATCATGTTCTTCAAGTTTCTGACGCAGATAGCGGATATAGACATCCAATACATTGCTCTCTCCGCCGAAGTCATAATCCCAGACCTGGTCAAAGATCACTTCACGGGTCATCACCTGCCTGGGGTGCCGCATGAAGAGCTCCAACAGGTCATATTCTTTTGCAGTCAGTTCAATTTCACGATTTCCCCGGATTGCTTGCCGGGTGCTGCTATCCAGTTTAAGGTCCGCGAATTCAAGGATCTTCACACGATCGGCAGCCGTGCGGCGTAACAAAGCCCGGATCCGGGCCAATAGTTCTTCAATCTCAAAAGGTTTCACCACATAATCGTCAGCGCCCGCATCCAAACCCTGCACCCGGTCCTGGGTGGTGTCTTTGGCGGTCAGCATCATGATGGGTTGATTGCCTAATTTTTGGAGCCGGCGGCACACTTCAAGACCGTCCATTTTGGGCAGCATCCAGTCCAAGACGACGAGGTCCGGTACTTGTTCCTGCGCCAGGGTCAGGCCGGCCTGCCCTGTCAACGCAGTATCAACAACATAACCTTCATAGGTCAGAACTCTTTTAAGTACCCGTAAAATTTCTTCATCATCTTCGATTATGAGAATTCGCTCATCCATCTTCGGTCCTTTCGTGATCACAACCCTGTGAGATAAAACCCTTTTGTGAAGTTATTTTAACCTTAATTTTGGTAAAATTAATTTAATAATGACTATTAAATTATTGCCTAAAGGCACTCCCTTTGTCAAACGTTTCTTTGATCTGCTGCTGGTATCACTGGCGCTGATCCTGCTCTCACCGGTGATGCTGCTTGTCAGTATATTCGTCGCAGTTAAGCTTGGATTTCCAATCCTTTTCCGCCAGTCACGGCCGGGGTATCGGGGGCAAATTTTCACCATCTACAAATTCCGCACGATGAAAAACGCCGCCGATTCCCAGGGGAATGCGCTGCCCGATGACCAACGGTTGGGCAAATTCGGGAAATTCCTCAGGGCATCCAGCCTGGACGAGCTGCCCGAACTGCTCAATGTCCTCAAGGGAGAAATGAGCATCGTTGGCCCCAGACCTTTGCTGATCCAATACCTCCCGCTTTATGATGCTGAGCAGGCCCGTCGGCATGACGTACTGCCGGGGATAACCGGCTGGGCTCAGGTCAACGGCCGAAACGCCATCTCCTGGCAGGAAAAATTCTCTTTGGATGTCTGGTATGTGGATCACTGGTCATTCTGGCTTGACCTGAAAATCCTTGCTCTTTCGCTTGTAAAAGTGCTGAAAAGGGAGGGGATATCCCAGCCCGGTCAGGCCACTGCGGAGCCATTCCGCGGAAATTCATCGAAGTAAATCTTCCGGTGAATAATCATATTATATTAATGTTAAGTCTCAGGCAGTACTAAGTTCTCTTCCAGATCCATTTTCATATCATCAAACATCAGCAGTCTGCCTTCGGAAAGCAATCCGGCATCCAAATCCAGCAGAACAATCGCGCCGGGCACCTGCTGCCCGCCAATTCCGGCCATCACATCTCCCCATATCGCGGCCAAAGCTGGCGTCGGGTCAATTGCCACCGTACCCACCCAGTTATTATGGGGCATATCCGGGCTGGCGCCGCCCACCACTTCGATGCCGTAACTCGCCAAAGCGTTCAGCAAATCCGGCGTGACCAGATCGCCATGCACATAGACCGCTTCCACCCCCAGGTTGGACAATGTTTCGGCCATATTGTAGATGGTATTGGAATCGCTGTTCAGCGGCATGGTTTCAAGTTGGGGATAAGCGTTGTAAGGCGGATATTGCGATTTACACAAGCCGCAATAGAAGCGAGCACCGATCATATAGGCATTCTGAGCTTCCGCCGTCAGGGGGATGTCCGAGGGGATCAGACCGGCGACCTTATAATCCGAGGTCACCAAGGCAGCCAGATAGCCCCCCATGAAAGACTGCCGTTCTTCTTCCACCAGCGGGTTGCCAATCACACTCAGGTTAGCACCCGGTACGGCATTCGGCTGACCGACCGCGACGAATTGGATGGCCGGCGCAGCAAGCGCCAGCGCAGCCAGGTCCGTTCCGGTGCCAAGAGCAACCACAACTTTGATGTTTTCGGTCAGTTGGTCGGGGGTCAGGCCTGCCACAACGGTCAGGGTCAGCGAAGATTCCGCCGCAAGGGATTCCAGGGTAGTTTGCAATGTGGCAAGGGTAGCCGGGTCAGCGTCCGGTGAAGTGACCAATAGTACCGTCGGTGCGCCCAAAGTCGGTGTGGGCGTCGGCTGGGCAATCGTTGGCGCAGCCGTCTCCAATCCGCTCACCTCCGTTCCCGGGACATCCGGCCCACAGGCTGAAACCAGGCTCGCGAGGAGAACCAATAACATGAAAATGACATGGATTTTTCGATTAGATTTATTCATTGCCCCTATTTTACCTTATTCATCAAAATTAGACGGTTTCATTTATACGGCTGCTGTTTTCCGACGCCTCGGCGTGGATTTATGAGTCAGCCGTGTATTATAATGAAAACAAGCAATTCAACCAACTCTAACGCAATCCAAAATGAAATGGGAGTGACAGTCCATGAGCCTGCCCAGCAGCGAACCCCTTCCAGATGACATCCACGAACTTCCTCCGGCCCGTCAGCGCCATCTCCGGCGCATGCCGCGGGCGGCCTCTCCTGCTGAATGGGAAATCCTGGTGGAGTCGCTCCTCAACCTGACCGGCCCCACGCTGGAATTCTTCCTGCTGGCCCTTTTAGGCGCGGCGACTGCTGGTGCGGCGCTCTATTTCAACGAGCCAATGCTGCTGATCGTGGCGCTGGTCCTCCTGCCATTCAATAGCCCGATTTTCAATCTGGCCCTCTATCCGGCCAGCCGCAAGGTTGGTTCTGCGCTGAAATCGCTCATCAGCCTCGCCGTCCCGATTGTCCTTTCCTTTGGTGCAGGCGCATTGGTCGGTTGGTTCGCGCCCGATTCCAGCTTTGACCGACTGGCCCTGACCACCATCAACGGCCCTTGGTGGCCGAACCTGGCTGCCGTGGCGGGCAGCGCGATCTTCTGCAGTCTGATCCTGGTCCGGCAGGACCGGCTTCCTCGCCTGGCCGGGGCAATCCTCTCCTATGAAATCCTGCTCCCACTGACCTTGGCGGGCTTCGGCATGATCACTGGTGCATCAGCCTTCTGGCCGGGCGCCTTGATCGTCGCCTTGCTTCATCTGGCTCTCGCCCTGCTGGCCGCCACCTTCGCCTTCATTGTGATCGGTTTCACACCGAAGACCCTTTTAGGCTGGTCGCTCAGTCTGATCCCCGTGGTACTCACACTGCTTTTCCTAACCGCAGCCACCCTGCTTGCGGGACAAATCGTGCTTCCCTGGGATGCAAAAGTCCTGACACCCACACCGACCGAAGAATTGGCGCTCACCGAAGAGACAGCCTTACCAACAGCTACGCTATCAGGTCTCACTGAAACGCCCCTTATCCCAACAGTGACTTTGCAACCCACCCAGACTCAAACTGCCACACCGCAATCGACCACCACACCCTCCCCAACCCCCACCCTGGAACCCACCGTTGTCTATGGCGTCATCATTTCCGAAAATGGCGCGATCGTACGGGAAGAACCCAGCACCACCGCCCTGGTCGTGACCTATGTCAACGATGGCGATCTGGTCATGCTGATTGGACAATATCTTTCCGGGAACACGCTCTGGTATCAGGTGCAAACGGAATACGGCAAGGTTGGCTGGATGCTTGGATCGCTGATCGAGACGCCCACCCCTACACCGTCACCGACTCCGGGTGAATAATCTTATTCAATTTCGAAAAAAATTGAAAACTGGGTTACTTACAACCCTAGAATCACCAGGTCCTGCTGTGGGACCTGAACCAGCGCGCCAGAGGTCAATTCCACGGTTGCAACCGGGAAAGCGAAGCCACTCTCAAACATCAAAGGCGCTTCCAGCTTTCGTAAACGTCCGCTCTGACCAATCGCCGCGCCGGTCAGGATCCTGACCCGCTGCCCAACAGCAAGCGGCACTTGCGGAGCCAGGGTTCTTTCGGGCGTTTCACCCTCACCGGGGATAATCAGTTCCGGTCGCTCACCAAACCGGTCGAGGGCGAACGAGGCGTTCAGGCTGCAATGTTTCCCCTGGCTATCCAGAAGTAATTCCCAGGCCCAGGAATCCAACTCACCACCCTCACCAAACCCCGAAACAACCAGCATGGGAATCCCGGCGGTTTTGGCGGTCTGCATCAGCTTCGGGGACAGCCAAAAAGTGACCAGCCCCGCCAATTCATACTTTCGAGCCAGATCAAAAATTTCAGGAGTGGAAATGGCTGGAACGGCAAAAATTTCTCCGCCGGAAAATTCAATTTCTTCTTCCCCTTCTTCAGCTTCGAGGGAATCGAGAACATGCAGCGGTCCTTCGCAAATGCCACCGTTCCCCCATTCCCCCTGCACCAGACTGCCTTCCGCCCGGATGGTTGCGCCAAATTCCGGAAAAACATCCTCCACCACGCCCGGCAGGCTCGCCTGAACCGTGACCCGCGTCTCCCGAGTGGCGATTACAGCCTTTCCGTGGCTGAAATCAATCAAACGGCCATCCGCAGGGGCGCGCACCGCCCGAGTCAATGCGCCTTCGCACTGGGCAAGCAAATCGCCCTCATGCAACAGATCTCCGGGTTTGTGCAGAGCGCATTTATCCGCTTCCTGAGCGCTGATTCCCAAACCGCGGTCCACCTCCAGCGTGATCACACCGGAAGGCAAAATCGCTTCCGCAATGACGTCCGCCGGTTTGACGGCGTCCCCGACCGCCACCAGCACCCGCCCCGCCATCGGCAGGCGGCGAATGCGCTTAATCACGGTACATTTCGAGATTTGCAGGACATCCACCATTTTTGCTATCTCAGCCCCCCAAAGTCCACTGCCAACGCTGGATCAGGGCAATCCGGGTTTCTTCATCTTCCGGCAGTTGGATCGGTCGCCCGCGGGCATCAATTACCAACCCAAGTGCGCCACCGGTTACTTTCAACCGGCCACCAACTCCGGGGCCGCCAAAGCCGACATCCGTCTGGCGTTCGGGTTTGAGGATCAGCACAGCCGGTTCATTGACCTGGAGCACCACCCGCTTTAATGAGGCCTGCATAATTTCCACATCAAAATTATTCCCGTCCTCTTTCTGAACTTCCACGGTCAGGATCAGCTCACCCTCCGGGGCGGGGCTGCGGGGAATGATCACCGTCCCCAGATTCTGAAAGGCGTCAGTCTCCAAAAGATGCACGGGCAGAACAGGCAGACTTGGGGCGATCGCGCCCAAGAGCGGCAGGATTTGATATTTATCCAGCACTATTGTGGTCACACCGCTGGGTTGAATGCCATCCAACACCATCAGCAGGGATTTACCCGGTATGGGCGAAGCCGTGAGCAGCTCCCCGCTGGCGATGATCGGTTCAAAATGGCCGGTCAGGATCTGTTCGCGGTCACTGTAAATCTCAGGATTACAATCCGCAAGTTGCCCGGCCGCCTTGCGCAGGCGGTAGTGCCCCAGGGCATGTTCAATCGCATTCTCTTCGGCCGTGATCGGTACGGCAGCGGGATGACTCAACCGGTTCCAAAGGTAGGATTGGGTCGCTTCCTGATCAACTTCTTCGGCCAGCCAGTGATGGAATGTCGCATAAGTCCGAGGATCAGAACCAACCACAGGTTGGGATTCATTGGAGTCGGAGACCAGCATCGCCTTGCCGCCCAATCCCAGCGCCAGCCGCGTCCACCCGCCGCCCAGATCCACAGCAGCCACTCCCCGTTCAATATCCGCCGGGGAAGTCGCCAGACTGAGGAAGCGCATCATCCGGTTCAGCCCAAAACTGAGGGTGGAAGCCTGCCCTTCGGCAATCCGAACCAGGTCCCGCCAGCCGGGAAAGGTTTCCTGCCAGCGACGGCAGATGATCTCGTCCGCCACAGACTGGGCCGGAGCCAGGTCGGTGTGTCCAGCCAGGGGTTGGAGATTGGGCACGAAATGGACCCGGGCATACGGTTCCAGGCGGCGCTGGACCCGTTCCTGCAGATCAGGATTGCCTGCGAAAATCACATCCGGGCGAATATCCAAGGGAAGTAATAAACACAACGTCCGTGCCGTTTCAATCCAGGCCTTCACGGGTTCGGCGTTCCCGGCATTTTCGCCCCCGGTGATCAGGAGCAGTTCCGGGCGAATCTCCACAAGCCTGTCCAAGATATCCGGCTGAACGGCCAAATCACGCAAGCCGAAAACACCCATCAGGTCCAGTGGAAGCGATGCGGCCCAGGCTCGTCCGGCTGTCAGCGATCCGCCCTCGCTCAAACCCAGGATAACGGTCCTGAGGCGTGGGCCGGCATCGGAAGCCAGCACGATCTGATCCAGGCCCTGTCCTGTCGAAGAGAAAGGCCGGATCAGGCTGCCATCTTCATTCAATAATTTGCGTCCGGTCTTTTCCTGCAGGATTTCCAGCGCATCCCCCACTCCCTCGCCCAGATGCCGCCCTTCACCCAGGCTGGTGGGCGCACACGTCTGACCCAGCAGGTGATATTTCCCTTTTTTGAGGGCAAACAGGGTCGCCCGGGTGTTGACGGCACCCAGGTCCAGACCAAGGACGACCTGTGAAGGATGGGAATAGTCCACTAGAGACCTCCCAGCAACTGGCTGATCATATCGCCGATGACCGCAACCCGGTCAATTAAAGCCAGAAGCGCCGTGGAAAACACACCGGCAAAGACCGCCCCCAGAGTGATCCCCAGGAACACTTCGCCCACCTTGCTAAGAACCTGCAGGACACGAGGGCGAGCATTCTCATCCCCGCGGTTCAGCACCTTCAGCGGCTGGCCAAAGTGAAAATAACTCAACGTGCCGACCACACCTAAAATCATCACACCAGCGTCCAAAATCCGCACCCACACCAACTGCGAATCGGCATAGATCCGGTAGGGATCAAACGCAACCAATACAGCCTGTCCCTGAGGCACCAGCGTGCCAAAGACTGCGCCGCCAATTGCGATCGCGGCGGATAGCCCGGCCAGGTAAGCCAGCGGGATCCGTGAAAGCTGGGATAGCCGCGGCACCTGTCCGATCAGCAATAACAGTCCCAGAATGATCGGGATCAGCAGCCAGAGCCTTTGGGACCAGCTTGCCTCCCCCATCGGCCAGATCAAATGGGGTAAGAGCACCCGGTTCACCAGCAGCACCACCAAATAGCCGGCGGTCAGCCCGATCAGCAGATAGGCCGCCAACCGGAAGAAAAGGCTGTCTTTGATGAGGTAGCTGAGCACCATCACCGTCAGCAGGAAGCCGATCACACCCCAAACCACCGCGTTGAAGGTCATTTGCCACCTCGCGGTCTGCGTTGGGAACGCTGATTGGGCGCAAACAAAGCCCCCAGGATCAGGGTGACCATCAGGAGCACCACACCCACCTGATAAGCCTGCCAGCGCTGCGGCAGGTCGGAATCACTGCCTGATAGATTCGCCAGCGCCACGGCATCGCTGAAACCGGATACAACCCCGACGATCTGGCCGGAGTCGTAATAGGGTTGGAGTAAAGGCGCGGCCTGGGAGGTCGCCAAAACGCCCAATGGCGTCTCGGGGGCGCGGGCGGTGAGCTGCTCGATCCAGGTCTGCGCACCTTCGAAATTATCCGAAAGGATCAAAATCGCATCGTAATCGTGGTCCAACATCGCCCGGACCGGTTCGGGCATTCCGGCGGCAGCCTGTCCGGTGGAAAGGCCCGTGGCGACGCCGTAAGCGCCGTAGCTGGCCATCGGGAAATAGCCGACATCCGAATAATCCAATTCCACATCCGCTAAAAGATCAGCCGCCAGCAAGGAGCCGGAAGCAACCGACGAAGCGGTATAAAGCTGCCCAACTCTCTCCGTTAATCCAGTCAGAACCGGTTCCGCCACCAGCGTCATTTCACCGGCATAGGCCGGTTGGTAATCGAAGACCAATAACAAGTTCGTATCTTCAGGAAGTGCATCCGCCCAATCCATCAAAGCGGCCGCCCCGGTTGAGGGTTGCGGTTGGGCCAGGCCCACCGTGCCGCCGCTGAACAGCGCCAGACTGATTCCCACGACTAAGATCAGCAGGAACAGCATATTGATCCACTGGACGCCAACATGATAGATCCGTTTGGCAGCGGGACGTTCCACCTTCTCGTCTGCTATGATCGTTGAAAGCAGATCCGCCTGGTCGCTTTCCTCACGGGTCAGGCTCAATGCCTGGGGCGTCACGCGGGGTTCAAGGACGACCTTGATCTGGCGGGTGATATCCTCGGGCGTCAGTTTTTCCCAGCCTGTCTCAATTTCCTGAGTCTCATCCACCGCTCCGGTGTCGTCATTATCCTTCTGTGGATTATCCTCCAGCGCCACCAGCCAATCAAGCAGGCTGCGGCTGGCGGCATTGGGACCCTCTTCCGGTTCCATAACCCCATGGGCTTTGCGGACCCGGGTGAGCCAATCTGAACGCTTTTTGTCATCAGGCTGAGGCTCAGGTTTCGGTTGCGGTATGGATTGCGGTTTTTCCGGTTCAAGGGTTTCAGGTTCTCGCGCTTCCGGTTCGGCGGTTTTCTCAGCCGGTTCTTCCGGCGCGATCGCATTCCCGGCCGCCTTATCACGGGCCTCATCTCGAAGTTTGGCGATCCAGGATTCAAAATCGTTATGCTTTTCCTTCCCCTCGGCAGAGATGGATTCCTGAGCGGCTTCAATCCGCCGGGTCATATCTCCAACCGAATCATCTTCATCCTGAGCACGCTTGCGGACTGCATCCAGCCATTCCGGGGTCCGGTGGGCATCATCCGGTGTCTCCGAATCGTCATCCAAATTGATCTCGGGCAGTCCCTCCGGATCAATCTCGTATTCGATATCCTCCAGCTTCAAACCCTGCAGGAGGTCAGGCAGGTCCTTTTGCTCTTCAGCAAAAAGGTCCAGCGCCTCATCACCATCTTCTGGCGGCAGAGGTTCTTCAACCGGTTCCAGCCCAGCCAGCGAAGTCTGGCAGATCCGGCATTGTTCATCTTCCGGGGGGTTATGGGCGCCGCATTCCGGGCAGATCAGGTAAGCCATCAGCGCTCACCTCCCGGAGAGTTGATCGAAAGCAGATAACGCAGCCCCATCAACAGGCCGCCCAGCCCCATCCCAATCAACACACCCCGCGCCCCAACCATCGGCAATCGCTGAAAGAAACCCAGCACCTCGTCCGCCACTGTTCCGGAAGCCGTCCGGATCAAACCGAGATTGAGAACCAGGGAGAAAAAGGCAGAAGTCATGAAGGCAACCGTCAAAGGCGTCCAGCCGCGGGTGCGGATCAGGCGCAGGCTGGCGAACAGCAAAGTCGCGGCGAGAATGGCCAGCAGGCTGGTCTCCACCGGGATCTGGATATTGAGGATCAAGTCGCGATAAAAGGGACTATCGGTGGAAAGCGCAAAGCCGGCCACCATAGAGATCAGGAAAGCCGCCAGCAGGACAACACTGTAAATCCAGCCCTTTTTGCGCTGAATGATGTTACGAATATGGAACGCGGCCAGGTAACCCATCCCGATCAGCCCGCTGACAGCCACCAGCACCAACCCCCAATCAAAGATCAGGGTCAGCGTGGGGCCAAGTTGGTCCTGAAAGAAGAAACCGGCCAGAACGGTCAGTCCGACCAGCAGCGTGATGGCGGCAAAGAGCAGTTTCTTCACAGCACACCCACCGCTTTCAGCGTCGCGCCGATCACCAATGCCAGGATCAGTCCAATCCGCAGCAGGTCTTCCACCTGTGCGGCTGCCAGATGTTTGGGCTGCGGGTCCAATAACGCCGGAGCCAGGTAAACCTCTTCACCGAGGAGAATATTTTGCACATTGAGCAGCAGTGCGGCCTGTGAGGCCATCGATCCTGCCGCCGAGAAAGCCTCGCCGCGCTGGTCATGGATATTTTTAACGGAAATGGCCGATTCAGGGCCAAAGTCACCGAGGATCACCAGGGTGCCGTAATCCTGAATCTTGAGGTCCGACATCAATCCCCCATTAAAGGAAAAGGTCGTCGGACCATAGACCACCGGCTGCACTTCGGAAGGCAAAAGCTGCTCCGAGAAGCCGGATTCATACCGCCCGCGAATGATCTGCCGGGCGAAAACGGCCAGGATTCCTTCATTGGCCGAGACGGTCTGCCAGCCATCCGCCAGAGTTTCCGCGTCCAGCAGGGCGTCATAACTTGCCAGGCCGGAAAGTCCCAGGCCGGGATAGGCCCGCGACCAGAGCGCATGGCCCAATACCACTTCCTGTCGCCGCCCCTGTTCCAGGGTGGCCGTGCGGGAGCGGCTCAGATGGCGGAAAAAATCCTGCCGCCGCAGGACATAATTACGCGGTTTGATAATCCAGGTGAATGCAATCAGGAGGACAGCCGCCAGCCCGATGACAATCCAGCCCACCATGGCCCAGGTCATGCTTTGGCTCCTGTACTTTGTTCAAGGTGTTTGGACATCTGATCCTAATCCATCCTCAATGCCAAATTAATTTCGGTCTTCCATCATGCCAGCGGCTCCTTGCTGCCCCTGGTGATCAGCTTCCTTAAAGGCGGTATTTTAAAAGTATAGCATACCGAGGCAAAATATGAATCCCCCAAAAGCGACAATCCACCCCTATCAGCATATTGTATAATAGCCACATGGATTCAAAACTGCGCGTCATAACGATCTTCGGCACCCGGCCGGAAGCCGTCAAGATGGCACCCGTGGTCAAACGGCTGCGGGATTTCCCCGATCAGATCGAGTCCTGTGTCTGCGTCACCGCCCAGCATCGGGAAATGCTGGATCAGGTGCTGGAAGCATTCCAGATCACACCGGACATCGACCTGAACCTGATGCGACCCAATCAGAGCCTGCCAGAACTGACGGCCCGCATCTTCACCGAACTGCATCCCGTCCTGCTCGATTTCAAACCCGATTGGCTGCTGGTGCAGGGCGACACCACCACCGTGATGGCGGCAGCCCTGCTCGGTTTTTATGATCGGGTCAAGGTGGGCCATGTTGAGGCAGGGTTGCGCACCTT
>CAYUSC010000063.1:0-758 GCA_964447265.1 uncultured Candidatus Brevefilum sp. | reverse complement strand
CGAGGAAACCAATCGCATGTTAACGTCCCAGTTGGCGGACCTCCATTTTGCGCCCACCGAGAATAACCGCCAGAACCTGCTGCGCGAGAACGTCCCCGATGAACTGATCCGGGTGACCGGTAACACCGCAATTGACGCCCTGCAGATCATCACCCAACAGCCCACGCCCGCAGTCACTCTGGAACTTCTGGCCCGCGCCAAAGTGCAGCCCGGTGACCGCCGTCTGGTGTTGGTCACCGCCCACCGTCGTGAGAATTTCGGCCAACCGATCCGCGATATCTGCCAGGCCTTGAAGAAGCTGGCTAAGGCCTATGAAAATGAGATCACCCTGATCTATCCCGTTCATCTCAACCCCAATATCCAGGGGCCGGTCCATGAGGAACTGGATGGCATTCCCAATATCATCCTCCTGCCGCCGCTGGATTACCTGCCGATGTCCCATTTAATGAAGCATGCCACCCTGATCCTGACCGATTCCGGCGGGATCCAGGAAGAAGCGCCCTCCTTCGGCATCCCGACCCTCGTTCTGCGCGAGACCACCGAACGCCAGGAAGGCGTGACCGCCGGAACCCTGAAACTGGTTGGTACTGATCCCGAGCATATCTTCAATGAAGCCCAGCGCTTGCTGGATGTCCCCGAAGCCTATGCCGCGATGGCCGGTTCGGTCAACCCCTATGGCGACGGGCACGCTGCGGAAAAGATCGTGGACGCCCTGCTCGAAGTTGGAAAGGGCAGCTAATGGCCCGCCAGGATTTCTA
>CAYUSC010000062.1:0-14106 GCA_964447265.1 uncultured Candidatus Brevefilum sp. | reverse complement strand
CCTGCATCTCAGGCGCGGCGAGCAGATAGTAGATCGCTTCACCGGAGACCTCCGGCTTCTGCAGGAAGGGTCGCAGGATCACAGTTTGATAGGTGCGGTAAAGCCAGCCGTTATCCATCCCGATCTGGGTGCGCACTGCGCCGGGGTGCATCGCGTTGACGGTGACGCCGGTGCCGGCCAGCAGGTCGTTCAGCTCCCAGATCGTGAGCAGTTGGGCGGTCTTGGCTGCGCCATAGCCCTGCAGGCCCTTGTAGGGGCGTTTGGCCCAGTCCAGGTCATCCAGGTCCAACCCGCCGAAGCGATGGCCTTCGGAATTGACATAAAGGATCTGGGCGGGCGCGCTGGCGAGGAGCCGGTCGAGCAGCAGCCGGGTGAGCAGGAAAGCGGCCAGGTGGTTCACGCAGAACACCATTTCAAAGCCCGCTTTTGTGAGGGTGCGGTGGGTGCGGTGAATGCCGGCGTTATTGACCAATGCATCGATGCGGGGATAGCGAGCGAGAATTTCCTCAGCGGCCCGGCGGACCGCGTCTAAGTCGGTGAAATCAGCGAGGACGATATCTACTTTAACCCCGAAGCTCTCGGTCAGTTCCTGGCGGACGGCCTCGCCCTTTTGGGGGTTGCGGCAGACCAACACGATCTCCGCGCCGCCCTGGGCCAGCCGCCTGGCAGCCTGATAGCCCACGCCGGAGGTCGCGCCGGTGATGACGCAGATTTTGCCATCCATCCGAGCTTTGGTGGTTTTTTGGGGTTTGAGGGCGTTCGCCATAAATTGAAGTTCATCGGGAAGCGGCATGTAAACTCCTAGCCAAAGCGTTTCCGCAGGAAGCGGCGATAAAGGGGTTTGAAGCGGGGGATGCCGTTGAAGATATCACCCCACAGGTCAAAGTAATCCCGCTGGGCGATGATCCGGTTATCCTCCGCGAAGGTCAGCTTGCTGGCGCCATAGACGGGCGTGCTGGGATAGCGTTTGAACATCATCGTCATGGTCCACTGCAGGAAGGCGATGTCCCCTTCCACAACAACCGACTCGATGTTCATATTGAGCTGCTCGCAGCGGTCGGTGAGTCGCTGGCACATCGCCTTGAAGGCTTCGATCCCCTCGATCCGCTGGATGCTGTCCTGGAAGACGATCTCGTCGTGATAATACGGAAATAAATGCGACCAATCCGGTTTTCCCTCTGTGTTATAGGTCTTGCTCCAAAGTTCACGGATCTGTTCGGCGGTCAATCTCTCTGGCATGCTTATACCTCACAATTCCTTATGATGGGGCTGCGGTGCAATCTTTTCTATTGTATATATTTTACAAATTTTTCGTTGATTTTGTCTAAGGTTTCCTAATTGGGATCCAACCTCCTGATACGATATAATCCAGTTTGAAAACCCTGGATGAATCGAAAGGAGGCAGCATGGCGATGTGTCAGATCAAGCGCGGATTGACGATCTTTGCGTTTCTGCTGCTTTCCGGCATGGTGCTGACCCTTTTCGGATTTACGGCCTATGAAGCCTGGACGGCGCACTGGCTGGGAGGGATCCTTTCCACACTCATTCTAGTTGGGGTGGGTGCCGGTATCTTCTTTGAAGGTAAAGCGGTTTTCTCGGCCCCACAATTGTTGACCTGCTCCGGCAATCCGCCTTGGAAGTGCTGGCGGTATTGATCGGCGGGTTGGCAGCCTATACCCTGGCGCACGATGTCGGGCTGGGGCCGGTGGTGGCCGCCAGCCTGGTTGGGATTGCGGCTCATCTGATGGCGCCGCAATTCAGCACAGCCGCTTATACCGGCGCTTTCGTGGGGATGACCTCTGATCTGCTGCTTCTATCCCATTCCGAGGTGCTGCTGGCATCGCTGACTTCCGGGGTGGTCTTCTACCTGACCAAACCGGTCTTTCCCGGCGTGGGCGGCAAGCTGGGGACCATCGCCCTGATCGGCACGACACTGATGAGCCTCAGCCTGCAGCGGATCTTTCTGATTGCACCCCTGCCGGATTTTCAAACCTCGCTGGAGATTATCGTCATCGCGCTGATCGCCATGCCGCTGACCTTTTACCTCAGCGCGGTCCATGGAAACGGCCCCGTTCTGGCCTCGAGTGTGGTGGGGATGATCAGCGGATTGGTGCTGCATGTAATCTACCCCGAAATGGGGACCAACCTGGCCGTGGTGGCGATCTGTGCCAGCTTCGCGGGGATGTCCGGTCGGGAACGGCTGCCCAATTTTGGGATGGTTTTGCTGGTGGCACTGTTCACCGGGGTGGTCTTCATTTTCAGCACGCCGCATCTGGGCGGCGCAGGCGGCAAGCTTGGGACGATCGCTTTTGGGTCGGTGCTGGCGGTGATTGGTTTTCAGCGGATGTTTCGGGGGAATGAAAAGCTGATAGCCAATAAATAGGATGGCGATAGGGGTTTATCCTCTTTTAGAGTAAGATGGTAACACGCAAGTCAAACTAAACCTCAAGGTGAATCAATGCGCTGGAAAATCGGAACCCTATTCTTTATATCGCTTTTTTTGCTTCTGACGGCCTGCACGACGGTAGGCACGGGCGTTCCCAATCCATATTTGGAGACGCCCAATGGCACCGCGACCAGTCAGATCGAGTCGCTGCTGGAAGGCGACTTTCTGACCGAAACACCTCAGGCCTCCACCACCTATGAACCGGGGTACACCCCTTCACCCACGGCCACCCAGGTGCCCGCCACTTATTATTTCTTTGATGAAGGCATTGACCCGCTCACGGGGCTGGCCGCGCCGGAGGCTAATTTGGATCGCCGGCCGGTGCTGGCAAAGGTCTCCAATTGGCCGCGGGAGGGACGCCCCCATGCCGGGCTATCCAACGCGGATGTCGTCTTTGAATATTACATCGGTTACCAGATGAACCGCTTCCTGGCGATTTATTATGGCGATAACAGCAGCCAGATCGGCCCAATCCGTTCGGGACGGCTGGTGGATGCTCAACTGACCAACCTTTATCAGGGGATCCTGGCTTATGGCAATGCCGACGCGGGGGTGGATGAAGTCCTGATTGAAAGGCTGCATGACCGCGCCCTGGCTTATAAGAACCTGCCCTGCCCGCCGATGTGCGGCTATCTGACCCATTCCGCCACCGGCGTCTATCTGGATTCGGCCGCGCTGACGACCTATGCCGAGGAGATCGGTGTGGATAATACGGCACAGGACCTGCGCGGGATGTATTTTGATGACGACGCGCCTGTTGGAGATGACGTGGGTTCGATCCTGCGGGTGGAATATGCCAATTTCAGCATCATGGAATGGCGCTATGATTCTGAGAGCGGCACTTACCATCTCTGGCAGGAAGCGGAGACGGAGAATGGATTGATCCTTGCTGAGACCACTGACCGAAACAACGGCCAACTGCTGGCCTATGAGAATCTGGTGGTGATGTTCGCCGATTACATCGAGTACGCGCCTTCCCTGCATGACATTGAAATCGAAAGCGTCCAGTCGCCGCAGCAGGCCTGGTTCTTCCGGGATGGCGAATGGATTGAGGGGACCTGGCGCGTGCCGGATCCAAATCGACCGATCATCTTTGAGACCGAACCTGGACAGTCCATGCCCTTCAAGCCGGGACAGACCTGGATCGTGATTGTGGGGAACAGCTCGCAGATCGAAAAACCTGCGCAGGGCGAATGGACGATCTATTTTGGGTTATGAGGATCCCCTTCTCTGGCACTTCCCCTTTTAATGGGGAAGGGAGACCTGCGGAGCAGGAGGGTTGGGGTAATTATTTGCAGACGCATGGAAATCCTCAATAAATGAGATTTGATAATTCCTATTAACTTTTGGATAAATTTAGGAATTGACTAGGCCAATTTGAAGATCATTACCAGATAATATCCCAACAGCGCGCCCCAGATCCAGGTATCGATCCGGTCTAACACGCCGCCATGACCGGGGATCAGATCGCCGGTATCTTTGACCCCCGCGGTTCGTTTGAAGAGGCTGATCAGCAGATCGCCCAATGGGGTGATCACCGCGGCGGCCACGCCGATGAGCGCGCCAAACCAGAGAGGAATCTCAGCTGGCAGCCAGCCAACCGTCTGCCAGAGCAGGATCAGCAGCGGGCCGCTGATCACACCAAATACCACTGCACCCACCAATCCCATCCAGGACTTTTTGGGGCTGAGCCGGGGGGCCATTTTCACCTTTCCCCACCAGCCGCCAAAGTAATATGCGCCGGAATCGGCCAGCCAGACCGCAGGCAGTGCTGTGAGCATCCAGCCGAGGCCGTGTGGCAGGGCGCGCAGGTCAAAAAGGTAGCCGCCAATCCAGCCGAGGTAGAGGATGCCGCTCAAAGTTATCCCGAAATTCAGAGCAGCGTGATCATCGCCCTTTTCGTATTGGATCAGGGCGACCAGGGCGGACAGGAAGATCAGGATCGGGAGAAGATGAATTTGGAGGGCCTGGGGCAGAAACCAGCGGGTTGGGATGATCAGACCGACCCCGATTAGCATCAGAGCCAAGGAGGGAGTGTACCCAATCTTCGTGAACAGCCGCCAGAATTCATAAGTGGCAGCCAGAAGGACGGCCGCAAAGAAAATTCTATGGACCCAACCCCCCAGATAGATGATTATTAAAACAAGCGGCGTGAAGATAAGCGCCGCTTTAACTCGTTGTGAACCCATGATATCCCCGGAAGATTTATGACTCGTTTAGGCCGCCAAAACGACGGTCTCGTTTGCCGAATTCAACAATTGCCTTTGCCAGTTCCTCCTTATTGAAATCCGGCCAATAGACTTTGGGGAAATACCATTCCGAATAGACTGTTTGCCAGGTCAGGAAGTTACTGGTTCGTTGTTCACCCGAGGTGCGGACCACCAGTTCGGGATCCGGGATGCCTTCCGTGAACATATAAGCGCTCACCAGGTCCTGATCGACCTTCTCGGGATCAACCCGGTCATTGAGCATGTGCTTGATGGCATGGATGATCTCATCCCGGCCGCCATAGTTGAATGCCAGGACGACGGTGATGCGTTTGTTGCCGCTGGTCATTTCCACGGCGTTGCGGACTTTATCCTGCAGCGTAGGCGGCAGTCCATCGAGGTGCCCGATATGGATCAGACGAGCGCCTTCTTTGTGCAGTTCGGCCGCCTCCCGGTCAAAAACCTCGGCCAGGATCTTCATCAGTCCATCCACTTCGGATTTGGGACGTGACCAGTTCTCAGTGGAAAAGGCGTAGAAGGTCAGAAATTCGATACCAAAATCCACACCGGCTTTGATGATTGCGCGCAGGTTTTCCGTTCCGGCGCGGTGACCGGCCAGGCGCGGCAGGCCGCGGGCCTTGGCCCACCGGCCGTTGCCGTCCATGATGATGGCGATATGGCGGGGAACTCGAGTAAATGTCTCTTCGGCAGTCATTGGGTGTTAGACTTCCATGATCTCTTTTTCTTTGGCTTCACCGATGGTCTCAACTTTTTCGCTGAGTTTATCGGTTAGCTCCTGAAGTTCCTTTTCGCCCCGTTCCTGATCGTCTTCGGAGATCAGGCCTTCTTTTTCGAAATCGCGCAGGTCGCGGATCTGATCACGGCGGATATTGCGGATCTTGACGCGAGTTTCTTCCATCCGGTTATGGAGGACACGCACCAGTTCCTTACGCCGTTCCTCGGTAAGTTGGGGCAATACCAGGCGGATCACTTTGCCGTCGTTATTCGGGGTCAGGCCCAGATCGGAGACCATGATGGCCTTTTCGATATCTTTGAGCGAGGCCGGGTCAAAAGGACGGATCATCAGCATGCGCGGTTCGGGCACACTGATCGACGCAAGCTGGATCAATGAGGTATTGGAGCCGTAATAATCCACAGAGAGACGCTCGATCAGCGCAGGTGAAGCGCGTCCGGTACGAATACCGGATAGATCGTCCTCGAGGGTGTCCAGGGCGGACTGCATTCTTTCGGCGGCTTCTCTTAAGATATCTTTTATCATCATATGCCTCCTCTTACGTGTATTCCTATATCCAGGGTATTAAGCATACAACAAAAAATTGAACTCGTCCACCTTCAAGGTGATTCTTTTGGTAAATAAAAACGCCCTGATTTCGCAGGGCGTTGGTGACAATCATTCTAAAAGTTTCGGTTCAGGGTTGGGCAAGCAGCCATTCGATGATCTGGGCTTTTTCTTCATCTGAAAGGACGGCGCCCTTCCCGATCATCTGATCGATCACGCTGGACCAGCGATTTTCATCAAAATTGGCGTCATAGATGATGTTGGTGTTATGACAGCCGCTGCATCGTTCTTCAATCAGCGCTTTGACAGCCTCATCGTCAACTACGGCTGCGTTATCGCTGGTGGGCAGCGAACTTTCATCTGTGGAGGATGTATTGTCGCCGGCAGTGGGTTCGCTGGTGGTGACGGGTGTGGCTGCGTTCGAGCAGGCTGAAACCAAAACCACTAAGATGGTCAGCAATAGAGCGCCCAGTAATACAGATTTCTTCATGGATTACCTCCAATACCTTGTGTTTACGGATAAGCGTGTTTTCTATAATTTAATTATAGTTTAGATTGGTCGCGAAGTGATTAAGAACGCCAGGAGAGGCTTAGTCATCCGGGCACCGTTTGCAAAGGCGTCGCACCAGCAAGGCGATCAGATAAGCCGCGCCGGCTACCAAAATGATGGTTGCGCCGGAGGTCAGGTTGAAGACATAGGATAATAACAGGCCGCCCGTGGTGAAGATGATGCTCAAACCGGTTGCCAGCCACATGATCTTGCCCATGTTCTTGAGGAAGAGCGCTCCAATGGCCGCGGGAATCGTCAACAGGGCGATGATCATGATCAACCCAACAACCCGCATCAGCATGACCACCGCCAGGCCGATCATGGTGACCAGGATCACATAGAGCAGGTCCACCGGCAGGTTGCGGGTGCGGGCAAAGGATTCATCAAAGGCGGTTGCCTGGAATTCCTTGAAGAACAGGACCGTCACGCTGATCACCACCACATCCACGATCAGCATCAGCCAGAGGTCCGTCTGGGTGACGGCCAGGATGCTGCCGAAGAGGTAACTCATCAGATCGGATTTGTAGCCGGGGGTCAGGTCGGTAAAGATGATGCCCAGCGCCATGCCGATGGCCCACATTACGCCGATCAGGGTATCCGGGCGCTGGCGGGTCTTACGCTGGATGTAACCCATCAGCAACGAGGCGCCGAGGCTGAAGGCTAATGCGCCAAGGAGGGGGTTGATCCCAAAATAAAAGGCCATCCCGATCCCGCCATAGGCAGTGTGGGCGACACCGCCGGAGATGAAGACCATTCGTTTCAACACCACCAGGGTGCCGATCACCCCGCAGGCCAGGCTCACCAGAAGGCCGGCTGCGAGGGCGTTTTGCATAAAGGTGTAGCTCAGGATGCCGCTCATGAATGCTCCTCCCCGTGGGGGGCCAAGACCCGGTGGGGCAGGCCGTGGGCGATTAGGTCCACCGGGCAGTTGTAACCGGCCTGGAGCATATCCGCGGTGATCTCTTTCTCGCCGTGGTAATGCAGGGTCCGGTTCAGGCAGCCAATGGTTTTGACATAGCTGGAGATTACGTTCAGATCGTGGGAGATCAGCAGGATGGTGACGCCCTGCTCATTGATCTTGTGCAGCAGTTCATAAATTTGCGCTCGGGCTTCGACGTCCACGCTGATGGTCGGCTCATCCAATAGCAGTAAATCCGGCTCGCTGGCCAGGGCGCGGGCGATATAGACCCGTTGGCGCTGGCCGCCGGAGAGTTCCTGCAATGGAGAATTTTTCAGTGCGGATAATTGCACCATTTCCAGGCAGTTCTCCACGACCCTGTCGTCCTCAGCGGAATAAGGCTTGAAGAGGTGTTTGGGGCCAAGCCTGCCCATCAGCACGACGTCCCGGACGCGAATGGGGAAGTCGGCGTCAAAATAGGTGAACTGCGGTACATAGCCGATGTGTCGTCGGCCTTTATCCGGCGCTAAACCCATCACCTTGACCGTGCCGCGCTTGGGTTCCAGCAGGCCTAGGATGATCTTGAAGAGCGTGGTTTTCCCGCCCCCGTTCGGTCCGATCAGTCCAATGAAGTCATCCGGCTCAACGGTCAGGCTGATGTCTTTAAGGACCATTTCGTCGTTATAGCCAGCCGAAAGGTCCTGAATTTCGACCAGGGGGGTGGCTTGTGGGGGGCGGGTTGTCATAGCTTTACTCGTTTCTAACCAATATTGGATCTACATTTATTCTACTGCTGACCAAAGGATTCAGCCAAAGCGTTGGCAATTGCATTCAGGTTATCCAGCCAGGCTTCCGCCAACGGATCGGCAATGGCAACCGCGCCGCCGATTTCCTGGGCAAGCGCTTCTGCGCTGGCGCTGTTGAACGAAGGCTGCACGAAGATCACTGTGATCCCACGTTCGCGAGCGATATCCACCAACTCGGCCAATTCGCTGGCGCTGGGGTCCTGCCCGCCAACCTGAACGGCAATCTGTTGCAGACCGTATTGTTTGGCGAAATAACCCCAGGCGGGGTGGAAGACCATGAAGGATTGGTTCTGGTTGCCGGCGAGCGTTTCCTGAATTTGGGCGTCCAGGGCGTCAATATCTGCGATCAGGGCGTCATAATTGCTGCGGAAATCGACCTCATGTTCGGGGGCGATCTCGATCAGCCCATTCAACATATTTTCGGCAATGATTTTACCATTTTCAGGTGAGAGCCAGACATGTGGGTCCAGTTCACCTTCTTCATCGTGGTGGTCATCTTCGGCATCCGTTGGGTCGCCGACCTCAGCCACGGAGGTGGCCACCGGAATGCGCTCAATCCCGGCGGAGGTGTCTACAACGAGCATATCCGGGTTGGCTTCCTCGAATTTTGGCAGCCAGACATCTTCATATTCGACTCCGATGCTGAAGAAGACCGGGGATTCGGAGATGGCGACCATCTGCTCTGGGCTGGGTTCATAGGAATGGGGTTCCTCACCCGGGCTGACCATGATATTGGTGTTGACCCAATCACCGCCGATCCGATCGGCAAAAAAGGCCAGCGGAACGATGCTGACCGTGATATCAACCTGGTCTGCGTCGTTGGCAGTGGATGTGGGGGTGGATTGGCAGGCCCCAAGCACCGGTACAATGACCAGTGCCAGCAGGGCGAAAAGGACAAAGGGTTTGATGGATTTTTGATGTTTATACATGGTTTACCTTTTCTTTCTGTGTGTTTTGACATTCAGGACATAGTCCATAAAGCTGCAGCATGTGACCGTCGATGGTAAAACCGGTTTCATTCTGGATGCGACTTACCAGGCTGGAGAGGTCTTCTCCGCCGCTGAATTCCACCGCCCGGTCGCATTCCCGGCAGATCAGATGGTGATGGTGGCCGGGGGAGGCCAGGACATAACCGTGACAGCCATCGGGGCTGTGGACTTTGCGAACCATCGCCAGTTCCATCAGGATATCCAGCGTCCGGTAAACCGAGACCAACCCAATCTCCTGATGCGCATCGAGGGATTGCTGGTGGATGGTCTGCGGCGAGAGCGGCACATTCGTGTTTTCCAGGATGGAAAGCACCACCTGGCGGGGGCGGGTCATCCGCATGCCTTCTTCGTTTAATTTGGTTTGTAGGTCCATAGGAATATCCTTATTGAAAATTATTTTCAATAAGGAGTCTAACCCATCGAAAAATGAAAGTCAAGCCCATCACGTGAATAATGGATGGAATTTTCCAGTATCATTAGGGATCGCATGAAACTGTGGGAAAATTATCCGGTTTTACCCAAGGAGATTGGGATGAATTTTGAAATTGAGACATGGGTGGATGAATTTTTGATTCGGATTAAGCAGCTTTTTGGTGAGCGGCTTGTGTTTGTCGGTTTACAGGGAAGTTATCATCGCGGCGAGGCGACCGAAGAGAGTGATATTGACATGGTCATGATTATGGACAAGGTGGCCCCGGCCGATTTACGGCTGTATGGCGCGATGCTGGATACCCTCCCGAACCGGGAGAAGGCCTGCGGATTTATCTCGGGATTGGCGGAGCTGGAAAACTGGGAGCCTTCGGATTTGTTCCAGCTTTACTATGACACGACGCCGCTTTTCGGCTCGATTGATTTCCTCCGCGCAGTCATAGGTGAAGAAGATGTCCGGCGGGCCATCCGGCTTGGCGCCTGCAATATTTACCATATGTGCGGTCATAATCTGGTACATCAAAAGAAACCTGGCTTGTTGCGGTCGCTTTATAAAACCGCGACCTTCACGGTTCAGGCCATTTACTTTGATCAGACGGGGGAGTATATCGGGCGAAAGGCTGAACTTCTGTCACTGCTCCAACCTGCGGAGCGGGAGATATTGCAGGCCGCTGTGGATATGAAACAGACACCGGAAATAGCGCAGGATGATTTCGACGCTTATTCCGATCTACTGTTCGACTGGGCTGCGGGGGTGATCCGGCGCTATCCATCACAGGGGCGTTAAAAAAAGAAACCCCCGGCCGGCGTAAACCAGGGGCAAGGAAAATTCAAAAGAATGGTTCAGATCATTTCGATCAGAAATTAATTATAGCATAATCCGGCGCGAATACAATTATGGGAGTGGCCTGGTAAGGCCCAATGCCTTTGTCTGTTAAATAAAAAAGCTCCTCGACCAGGACTCGAACCTGGAACCTAGCGGTTAACAGCCGCTCGCTCTGCCAATTGAGCTATCGAGGAATGCGTAGGATATTATACGGAGATTCGGGGGGAGTGTCAAGAAGCAGAACGCTCCGACTTTAATCTTCCTTCGGTTGGGTAATTTCCTGGGCCAGATTTTGCAGGCCTTCAATTTTCTCGGTTGAGATTTCCTTATCCGTCGCCCTCAGATAGATTTCCAGCAGTTCGGTCATGGATTTTTCCGTGGCGTAATCGCCTTCGGGCAGTCGGGCGCGGGATTGGCGCTGGGGACGTTTGTTCACCTGGAACTCGAAAGCCGATTCGCCCAGAGAGCGGATCTCACTGTCGTTGATCAGCGGTTCGAATTCCTCCGGATATTCGAGGATGATCCGCACGATGGCATCCTTGAGCTTTTCCGGCGCGGGCATGGCTTCCATGATCTGGGTGTTGACCTGGTCGGGATTGTCCAGAGTCACCCGGCGGGTGATGAAGGGGCGAATGTGCTTCAGTTCTTTCTTGTGGACATCGGTGTGCCCTTTTTCCACCTCCGCCACGATGAAGAATTTCTTTTCCTTTTCCTCGCCGAAATCGACCCGCTCAATCGAGCCAGGATAGATCGCCGGGGGATGGTGGCCTTCATTCAAGTCCTGGGACTTGTGGATATGTCCGAGCCCAGTGTAGTCAAATATCGGGTTGGTGACGAATTTGCGGTCCAGGACGAAGTCTTTTGAAATGTTTGCCAATCGCTCCGAGCCGTATTCCACGCCTTCGATCGAGACATGGGCGGCCAGGATCAGGGGGATTGCAGGGTCAATGACGGATGAGATGTTCTCGATCTTCTGATTGAGGTTGCTTTGGATGTACTCATTGATTTTATTCGAGGTGTTGTTGTCCGAGTTTTCAAAATCATAATAGTCCGTCTGGGACTGCCAGGGGATGCAGAGCACCTGCACGGGCAGCCCGTCGAGGTCTTTTGGCAGCAGCAGGGTGGGCTTACTGGCTACCTTCACATGGGGGACGTCCAGCGATTCAAATTCATGAATGGCATGGGCGCGCCCCGTGGAAGGAGAGATGTCGTGGTTGCCGGTCAGCAGGATGGTCATGATGCCGGCCTGGGAGAGTCGCATGATGCGCTGGTCCCATTCGCGCTGGAAAGTCGGCGCAGGGGAGCGGTCCTTATAGGCGTCCCCGGCGAAAATAACCAGGTCCACCCGCTCATCCAGTGCGGTCTGGACAATCTCGTCCAGCGATTTGAGAAAATCCATCACGCGCATCGGCAGCCCGGAAACCGGGTCATGCCGGCCGTAATTGGCCATATCGATATGCGCGTCCGCAAAATGGAGCAGTTTGATCATGCGGTGATTATATCATCCCGAAATTTGCCCGAAGGATACGGCCAGGGTTAGCTTTCGCTGGCAGGAGCTGGGGAGGGATTGGATTTCTTTGATTTTTTCTCAGTTTCCTCTTTGGCGAGTTTGCGTTCAAGCCGTTTTTCATCCAGAAGCTTCAGGCGGCGGGTTTGAATGCTGGTGTTGACCAGGAAGTAGATGGCCATGACAAAGACGAGGATCCCGACAAACAGCGAATAGTAGGACGCTTCGCCGAAAAAGGGCAGGACGAGCGTGGGCGCGCCGATGAAGAAGATTGCGGTGTTCAGGATGATGGCCAGGACACGGATCTCGGTCGGGCCGACCTTGGCGCTGGTGATCTGGAAGACGCCGGTCACATAGGTGATCAGGTAGACCATGATCGAGAGCAGCAGGTACATGATCGCGCCGAAGCAAGCCACAACCAGATTGACATAGGGTGACAGCCCCAGGCCGATGAAGATCAGGACAGTGCTCATGGCGTCAATCCAGTGATCCACCAGGAAACCGTAGCGGGGCCGTTCCATGTGGCGATAGCGGGCCAGGGTGCCATCGAGGCTGTCGCCCAGCCAGTTCAGCAGGAAACCGAAGCTGGCCAGCCAGAGGAAATGGGGACTGACGTTGGTGAGGACGTAGCTGATGAAGATCAGCACGGAAGCGCCAATCCCGAGCAGGGTCAGGACATCCGGGGTGACCCAGGCGGGGGCGTGTTCCGCCAGCCATTGCAGGGCGGGGCGTTCAAGAAAACCGAGGAGGATATCATTTTCTCTTTTGTGTTGTTGGACTTTGGGCATGGATTACCTTTCCTTCATATAATTCAGACCCCCAGAAATTGGGGCCAGATGGGATAGAACATGGCCCATTGCTGGGCATGTTTGGCAATGATGGGTTCCGCAATTTTGAGAACATTTTCAGCGTTGGTGATGATCTCGGTCTCGAGATCATCATTGGGCGTCATCCAGATCGGCTCGGACCCGACCAGGCGATAGCTGCCATCCGGCAGGGTGATGGCGGCCAGGATGACCACCGGGGCTTTTGCTTTGAGTGCCATCCGGATATAGGCCACGGGCAAATGCGTTTCATAACCAAAGAACCGGGGAGAATACTTGGTGTCGCCGCCCTCAGTGAGCGGTCGATCCAGCCCGGTTAAGACGCTGCCGCCCTCTTGCAGACGAGTTTGGGCCTGGCGGAAAGCGGATAAATCAAACGGGGTCACGTTGATGCCAGTCCGTTCGCGCAGGCGGTTTTGCACCCGATAAGTCTCATTCGGATTGGGGAATGAGAGTACCTGAATATCGATTTTATGCAATGCCAGGGCGTAACCCATCAGGTCGAAATTGCTGAGGTGGGGACAAACCACGACCGTAGGTTGATGGTTCTTGATCCGTTCAAGAACAGCTTCCGCTTCGGGACTGAAGCTGACAATCTTCTGGAGCCTCTCTGGTCGGGGAAGAAAATGGAAATAATCAAAGATGCATTTAGCCGCTGAAATGAAGATGGTCCTGGGCGCCTGGTCAAGCGCTTCAGCGGACATTTCCTGCCCGTGGATGACATATTGGTTGGCCCGGATGGCTTTGACCATTTTATTACGTTTCAGACTTCCAATCAGGTTCCCGATAAAAGTCGCCAGACGGTAGCCGACTCGACGCGGGAGGGCCCATCCGGTCAGGATCGCCAGATGGAGCAACAGCGGTTCTAAGGATAGGGGCCTTTTTAGCTTTTCTTGTTTCATTATTATTTTTCTTTTTCGATCTTTTCTCAATTTATATCAGGAATCCTATTTTACAACGCCAATGTAAGCATTATGTAAAATATTAACCGGTAAAATTAGTACAGACGCTTATTTAAATCGGGAGAGTGCATGTCGGCTTACTGGTTTTTGTTGGTGATCGCTCTGGGCGGGGTGTTCGCCTGGTTTATTTATGTTTTGTTTCGAGGTCATACCCCATGGCCAAAATGGTTGCAGGTTATCCTGGGATTCATTTACGGTCTGTCCCTGAGCGGCTTTTTGGTGCTGCTCATTTTATCCTCGCTCAGTACCCTATTCCCGCGGAACTTCGAATTACAGAACCGCTGGGTAAAATGTGACCCTGCCTACCCCGAGGTCTGTATTGCACCCGGCCCACCGGATCTGAACTGTGATGACATCCCCTA
>CAYUSC010000061.1:0-14261 GCA_964447265.1 uncultured Candidatus Brevefilum sp. | reverse complement strand
TGCCGAAGTCTCCCCCGCCAGCCAGCGCCAGACCGAAGTAGCCGGAATCCTCAACCCGGAGGGATTGACCTCCGAAGCGACCTCCTCCACCCTAACGCCCCAAGCTGAAACGCTACCAGACCAATCCCCAACCGCGAATCCCCTGCTAGGCCTTGTCATTCCGGAGGGGTATCGCGCCTATGTCACCCAGCAGGGTGACACGCTGCCCGCCCTCAGCCAGCATTTCTCGGTCGAGGCGAGTGAGATCCAATCCGGCCAAGTCCTTCCGGCGGAAGGACTGCTGGCACCCGGCATCGTTCTGCTGATCCCGAACGTTCTGGGTGAGACCCTCTCCGCGGAACAGCTTCTGCCGGATTCTGAGATCCATTACGGCCCCACGGTGGGTGATTTTGATGTCATTACCTTTGCCGAATCGCTGGGCGGCTACCTGACGACCTATACCCAGGATATTCAGGGGGTTATCATGACCGGCCCCGAGATCGTGCGGCTCGTGGCGATCGAATCAAGCGTCAACCCCCGCCTGCTGCTGGCTTTCACCGAGTTTCGCTCCGGTTGGGTCACGGGATACCCGGAAGGCGCTGAGCGGGATATCTACCCCCTCGGCTTTGGCGCGGGGACCGATACCGGGCTGTATAAGGAATTGCAGATCACCGCTAAACTCCTCGCCCTGGGATATTACAACTGGCGGAACGGCGAACTGCGCTACATGGATTATGACGGCGGTGGGACAGGACGCCTGGACCCGACCCTCAACGCGGGGACTGTTGCCTTATTGCGCCTGTTCAGCACCCTTTACACCCTCGACGGTGTGGATTGGGCGCTCTATGAACCGGCCGCCTTTCTGAAACTCTACGAGGATTGGTTTGGCGATCCCTGGGACCGGGCTGCCAGCGTGGAGCCTTACCTGCTGGCCGATACCCAACAGCCCGACCTGGTCTTCCCCTTTGCGCCGGGTGAAGGCTGGAGCCTGACCTCCGGGCCGCATATCACCTGGCAGACGGGCACGCCCCGCGGCGCACTCGACTTTGCCCCCATCACCGGTGAAACCCAATGCGCGGTTTCCATCCGCTGGGTGACGGCCGCGGCCGCAGGCCTGGTGGTCCGCTCGGAACGGGGTGTGGTAGCGATTGACCTGGATGGTGACGGCGATGAGGGTACGGGCTGGGTGCTGCTCTACCTGCATATCGCGGAGCAGGACCGGGTCGCCGTGGGCACCTGGCTGGAACAGGACGACCCCGTGGGCCATCCCTCCTGCGAAGGCGGCAACGCCACCGGCACGCATCTCCATTTCACCCGCAAATTCAACGGGGAATGGCTGGGCGTGGGCGAACCGCTGCCATTAGTGATCAGCGGCTGGCAGGCCGTTGCCGGCGAAAAACGCTATGAAGGTTATCTGTTCAAGGGGGATGAAGTGATTCAGGCCGATCCCAACGGGATGGGCAACTCTCTGATCATTCGGGAAGATTAGACCACTTTCAGCATCAACTCGGAATCATTCAGCCAGGCCACGCCGGTGGCAGGGCCGGTTTCATCCAGCAGAATAGGCAATAGTTCTTGGAAGGCCATCAAGTTGCCGCTGGTGAAGAACCGCTGCTTTCCGCTTTCCCCTTTCGGGTTCAGCAGGCCGCGCTCGGCCAGCAAGCGCCGCGTCTGGCGGGCAATCGCCGGGGCGGGATCAATGGTACGCACTTCCGGCCCGGTGATCGTCTCGATCAGCGGGATCACGAAGGGATAATGCGTGCAGCCCATCACAACCGTGTCGATCCCCTCGGCCAGCATCGGCTGCAGGGCTTCTTCCAGGATCTGGCGGGTTTGCGGGCCGGTCAGGTCCCCTAATTCGATTTGTTCCACCAACCCGGGGCAGGTGCTTTGGAAGATCTGCACATCTTTGGCGAAACGCTCCACCACCGAAGCGTAAAGCTCTCCCGCAAAGGTCGTCGGCGTGGCCAGCACCCCCACCTTGCCGGTGTGGGTCGTCTCCGCGGCGGGTTTTACCGCCGGTTCCATACCCACAAATGGCACCTCCGGAAAAGCCAGCCGCAGGTCATGCAAGGCCACTGCCGAAGCCGTGTTACAGGCCACCACGATCAGCTTGGCCCCTCGATCCAGCAGGAAGCGGGTGATGCCAAAGGCAAATTCGCGGATCTGATCCCTGGGCCGGGAGCCATAGGGCACATGCGCCTGGTCGCCCAGGTAGAGCAGAGTCTCCGCGGGCAGCTCGCGCCGGATCGCCCGCAGGACGGAAAGCCCGCCCACGCCGGAATCAAAAATGCCAATTGGCTGGGTTGAAGCGTTTTGGTTATGCATCACCCTGATTCTAACACGGGAGCCGTCGGATGGTCAGCCTTCGAATAACAAAATGAGGCTGCCTCAGGGAGCGAAGCAGCCTCGGCTCAGCGGCCACGGCGTGGCCGATCACCAGCAATTATTCAGCCGCTTCCTTCTTGATGGGCTGGCCCAGTGGATAGGGTTTGAACATGAAAAAGGCCACAATACAGGTCAGGGCGACGATTGGGCCGATCATTACCACGCCCAAATTCCAACCCAGCAGCAGCGCCAGAACCGAACCGGCCAGGCTGCCCATGAACTGGTTGATTACGCCCTGCACAGCGAAGTACATCCCGGCACGATCCCGCCCGGTCTCTTTGGCGTCGGTCGCCGCGATCTGGGCCGGGAAGGCATAGGGGATGGTGAAAAAGACGCCAATCGAAAAGCTCGCGATCACCCCGGCGATGATCCCGACGATGATCGGCGAAACGGGCAAACCCAAGTGAGTCCAGCCCAGCGGGAAGATCAACATTGCCAGGGCAAAGACCAGCAGCGCCAGCCGGAAGGCCCACTTCGCGCCCTTCTTTTTCGAGAGCCAGTTGAACAGCAACAGCATGATCGGGACGGGGGCAAAAGCCGCCGCGTTCATGAAGCCCAGTTGCGAATCGCTCAGGCCCATCATATCCGCGGCCATGAAGGCGATCCCGCCCAGGAAGAACTGCAGGCCAAAATAGAAGGTCGCCACCGAAAGCATATAGATCCGGAAGGTCTTGTTCTTGAGCGTCAGCTTCACCGATTCCCAGAGCGGCACATCGGCAGCTTTTTCCGTGGAAGCCGGAGCGTTATCGAGGGTGGATGATTCCTTGATCACCATGATCGGCCCCAGGAACGAGATGAACACAGGCACCAACATCCAGATCGTGCCCCGGATGCCAAAATGCTCAAACATGATCGGGGCGACCACATAGGTCAGCACATATCCGGCTGTGTTGAAGAAAGTCTGCCACGAAGCCACCCGCACGCGGGATTGTTCATCGGTGACGATCTCCGAAAGCGCCGCCAGATAGGGCACCACGATCAGCGTGTGGAAGAAGAAATACAACGATGAGACCACCGCCACAAAAATAGCGTTCCCCCAATGGCCTTCCGCACCCAGGCTGTTCCCGGTAAAGGGTGGATACCAGAGCAGCAAGAAACTGAGCACTGTGGGGATCAGCCCCAGGATCATCAAAGGACGTCTGCGGCCCCACTTGCTCTTGAGGTTATCCGTCCAGGCTGCGATGGGAATATCCACCACGCCATCCAGAATGCGGGCCACCAACATCCCTGCGGCATAAGCCCCGGCCGGCGCCAGAACCAGCGCACCCGCTTCCACGCGGGTCAGCGCAGGGCGGTAATAATACAGCAGATAGGTCATTACAATTTGATACATGAAGCCAGGTCCAAAGCCCCCAATGGCGTATATGGGTTCCTGCCAGCGTTTTAAGGTTTTCATAAAGGGGTTCCTCCGAGTCAAATTGGGTCGAATTATCGCACCTGCCCCCCACAGGGTTTATCGCTCAAAATAGGCTTTCAGGGCCTCCACCGAGGAGGTATCCCCCGCGGTGCCGGGTTGGGCCTGAGCCATTGCCCGGATCACAACCTCCAGCCGCCCCGCCTCCGCCATAATCGCTTCGGGAACCAGCGGCCTGGGACGCGCACCGGCGAAGGCTTCAAAATTCCGCCAATAGATCTTTTCAAGCACTTCCTCCGGCAGGTGAATCCCCTGGAAGACGGCCTGCTTACCCCCAAACAGGAATCCCTGGTGTGAAAGCTGGAAGGGGCCGTCATGCTCCAAAAATCCCCGGATCACCTCGATCCGGGCCAGGCTCTCTTCGACCTGGATGCCCGCCTCCCGGTCTGCGAGCAAAGCCCGCGCCCCGATATCCGTCCCAAAGATAATCCGGTCCTGATATTGGATGAAGAAATCGCGCGTTTTTTCAGGGTTGGCGCTGAAATTAAAATACATCTCAATCCCCGGCGTCAGGTCCACATGCATGTTCGGGTAACGCTCGAAATAATCCCCCAGCCGCTCCAACTGGGCTGAAAGGAAGAAGAAATGAGCGAAGGTGACGTTCAAATCCGGGTGCCGGTCAAGCACATTCAACACCTGGCGATATTGGACCTCATTATTGATATAGGTGCCATCCCCATAGAACCAGCCCATCTCCCTGGCCCAATCCGGCACTTTCACCGGGTCCCAAAATTCCTCAGGGTCGTTGACATGGAAGGTGAGCGGCGTTTGGGTCTCGGCCAGTTTTCGCCAATAGGGTTCGTAGACCGGGGCGTCAAAATCCGGAATGGGCAGCAGTTTGCGCATCTGCACCTTGCCCTCAATCATCTTGATTCCATCCGCGCCCAGCCCCCGCAGGGTCTCGACATAATCGGAAAAAGCCTCCCCGACCCGATCCGGCATGATGAAAAGCGGCGAGATATCCATCCCACCAAAGAGGTACACCCGTTCCGGGAAGGCGGCCTTCAACAACAGCGCATCCGGCACCAGGCTCAGCCGGGCCATATCCGGCGTGCAGACCACGGAAAACTTATCAATCCCCGCGTCATCCAGAATCGCCATCAGGGAATCCTGATAGCCATAATACGCATAATGGATATGACCGTCGATGATCTTGCGCTTCTGGAAATCCATTCTGTCTCCCTGTGTTGTTATCCTGCCTGACCGGTTTCCTCCTGCCAGGTGTGGATCAGTGTCTCAACGTTTTCTAATGCCAGTGGGGTATCCTCCCGGACGTTATCGACCGGGGAAAGGATGAAACCATCCGGTCCCAATTCCTTTAACGCTGTCCGCACTTCCTGCGCCACTTCCTCGGCCTCGCCATGCTCCACGGTCAGATGACCGTTTACCCCGCCCCAAAGACATACCTTCCCCTTCAATTTTTCCCTGGTCAATGCCAGGTCGAAAGCTTCAGGATCCACCCCAATCAGCACGTCCACACCCGCCTCGGCAATCAGATCCAATAAGGGTATTGCCCGGGCGGTGATGATATAGCCAAATTTCGCGCCGGCCTGATGCGCCAATTCGGCATCACGTCGCAGTTCCGGCAGGATCAATTCCCGCCAGCTCGCCGGCGTGAAGAAGTCGGTGTTCTCATACCAGGCCCGCTTGATATAAAGATCCACGCCCGCATCCAACACGACCTGCATCCGTGATCGGTTCCATTCGGCGATCATTCCCAACAGATCGCGAACGAATTCCGGCTGGTCAAAAATGTCAAAAACCAGGGTGTTCAATCCATGCACCCAGCCAACCATGTCCGCCCCGACGCCCCAACCCCCTGCCACCAGCAAATCATGCTCGCGGGCAAAATCCAGATAGGGTGCAGCTTCTGCCTTAAAAGCAGCCACTTCCTTTTCGGTTGGCGGAATCAACAGGTATTGGAAAGCCGGCAGGTCCTGGGGACCTTCGACAATGAATTTGATGGATCGGGGGATCAGGTAATCATCCAGAAAGGGGACATGATCTCCCCAGCGCCAGTCTTCCGTCTGACGTACTTCAGCCGTGAGGTCACCCACCGGGGTGTGATAGATTTTTCGCATCAAAGGAGCTGCCCCACCCACCGGTTTGGAGATGCTCTCCTCTTCCCAGACATCGGGATGGAAGGACACCGGCAGCCCATGCAGGTTGTAAGTGTCATTCCTGACCAGAGGCGGCCGGGGCGGCAGTTCCACAAAGACATCCAGCCCCAGGCTCAATTGGTTCTTGAGAAATTCGAGGTAGGTAACGGAATTCTGGTGCAGAGCACCAAAGATCATAAAGCTGCAGGGGGGATAGTCAGGTTTATCACAATTCAGGGCGGCCAACATGCGTTCGCGTGAAGAAGTGGTGTTATTCATTAACTCGCCTTTGGATTTATTTACCTTAAAACATTATATAACTAAGTGTGAGTTATTTGCAATCTTTTAGTAAAATTTTCGCAGAAATAGGTCAAATTTTGTTATTCGGTACGATTTTTAAAGCTGTTGATCACTGCCATCAGCGCAGCCACATCATCCAGCTTTGACCCCAATTTCGCGGCTGCCAGACGAGGAAGCGGTTTCAGGCGTCCGCGAAGATTGGTGCTCAAGGCCGTTTGAAGCGGATTGAACAAGGCATCGCCCAACAGATCACCCGGATGACCAAAAACAACCAGGTCGGGGTCCAGAATGGCGACCAGCCAGGCTAAAGCCTTCCCCAAATATTCACCGGATTCAGCCACCACTGCCAGGGCTTCTTCCTCGCCACTGTGAACCGCCCGGACCAATTCATAAGGTGCGGGCGCTTCCGGCCAACGCGCCGGATGGCGCAAATGCGCCAACTCCGCCATGCCCAGGCCGCTGGCAAAACCCGTCAGCGACCCCGGTCGCCCTAATCCGGCCGGGCCGCCCTCCGCCATCTGCATTCCCCCGAATTCACCGGCGATGTCATTGCCGCCGTGATAGACGGCCTCATTCAAAACCAGCCCTGCTGAGACCACCGGTTCCATATCCACCAGAACGATGTTCTCCAGCCCAATCCCCGCGCCGAAAGATGCTTCAGCCAGGGCGGCTGCCTGGCTGCGCTGTTCCACAAAAACCGGCAGGTTATAGCGGACAGTGAAGCGGCCTTTCAATTGCGCCCCTTCCCAGGTGGGCAGGTCGGGCGGGGCAACCATCTCCCCTTTCAGCAAATTCACCGGGCCGCTCACGGCCAGTGAAATCGCCTCCGGGCTGGGCAGACCCTGCGCGCGGCAGACTTTCATCAACTTATCCGCCTGGGCACAGACCGCGTCGAACCCCTCCAGAAACGGCCGATCCGCAGGGGTCTCCATCTGCATCCGCTCGTAGATCAAACCATTCATATCCCCATAAACGGCGCTCGTTTTGGCCCCGGTGATGTTCATTCCCAGGATCCGGGAACTGATGCTCAGGTCTTCCAGTGGGTTGTGGATTGGTCGTGTGACCATATCTAATCGGTCCTCTCAGGGTTAATAATCTCAGGCAAGGTTAATTATACGCTAAACACTCCCGCCCTTCACCCACCCCCCGAATCGCGACTATTCTCCAACTCACTAAACATCAGAACCTTAAAAATCAGGTTCACCTATCTCAGACTACTTGACTTCCCAGCCTAAAGGCATATAATAACAATCAATAAATTATTATACAGTTGTCTATTATTAAACACCTTATAATATTCTGTCATTTTTTATTCCAAGGATATTCGCTATGGCCAGAAAGATGGATCGGCGCGTTCAACGCACGCGCAAATTGCTGAGGGACGCCCTGATGAACCTGATCATGGAGGACGGCTATGACGCCATCTCCATTCAGGACATTACCGAAAAAGCCAACCTGGGACGCGCCACCTTCTACCTGCATTTCAAGGACAAGGACGAATTGCTGTTGGATGTGATGGAGCAATTCATTGACGATTTCATGGAACAGGTTCCCCAGATCTCCGAGGCGCAATGGCGGCTGGATGACACCAAAGCGCTCGTGCGCCTATT
The DNA here is from genome assembly GCA_964447265.1 of uncultured Candidatus Brevefilum sp. Lineage (GTDB taxonomy): Bacteria > Chloroflexota > Anaerolineae > Anaerolineales > Anaerolineaceae > Brevifilum. Next base: position 6,471 of record CAYUSC010000061.1, on the reverse strand, counting down.
CGATTTCGCCGCGGAACATTACGATCTCTACCGAATCCTGATCATCGGCAGCGGCGGCATCACAGCAGCCAACCAGTTGCGCCACAGCGTAGCCGAAAACATCGCCGATTTCATCAAACAGGAAATTGACGAACTTGGCGCCAAGCCGGTCGTCCCCACAGAATTCATCGCCAACCACTTCGCCGGCTCCCTGCTCGCCACGATCTATTGGTGGCTGGACAGCGACTTATCTTACACTCCCGAAGAGATGGCCGAGATGTTCCAAAAGGTCAACATGCTGGACCGGAAGGCCCTGATGGGCGTCACGCCTGAAATGGAAGACCTCGAGGAAGATAAAAACAAGAAAAAAAGGCGTCCCAAAGAAAAAGAAAAGACCAGCTCGCGCAAGGAAAAGAAAGATCCCAAGCAAGTCGAGGCCGATCCCCAGTCTGAGGCGAAGCAGGAACCGGAAAGCGAACCATCAGATCTTGTGAAGCCTGAATTAGAAGAGGGTTCTGAAGAATGAACATCCTGTTGATCTACCCGGAATTTCCAGATACATTCTGGAGTTTCAAGCATGCCTTGAAATTCGTCCATAAAAAGTCATCCTCCCCACCCCTGGGCCTGCTGACTGTGGCGGCCATGCTGCCCTCCACCTGGGAAAAGCGCCTGGTGGATATGAATGTCACCCGCCTGAAGAAAAACGACCTGGCCTGGGCGGATATGATCCTGATCAGCGCCATGACCGTGCAGCGCAGCTCCGTGCTAGAAGTCCTGCTACAGGTCAAGGCGACTGGCAAGCCGATCATCGCCGGTGGCCCACTCTTCACGGCTGAGCCGGAAGCCTTCCCCGAGGTGGATCACCTGATCCTCAACGAGGCGGAGATCACCCTGCCGATGTTCCTCTCCGATCTCGGCCGCGGCAAGACCCGGCGTGTCTATCAGACCGACGAATACGCCGACATCACCAAAACGCCTGTTCCGCTTTGGGAGCTGATCAATCTGCGCCATTATGACTCGCTCAGCCTGCAATTCTCGCGCGGCTGCCCCTTCAATTGCGATTTCTGCAACGTAACCGCTCTATTGGGACACCGGATGCGCCTGAAGAGCACCGCTCAGTTGATCGCCGAATTGGATAAAATTTACGCCCTCGGCTGGCGGCGAAATATCTTCATTGTGGATGACAACTTCATCGGCAATAAGAAAATCCTTAAACAGGAGGTCCTCCCCGCGCTGATCGAATGGCGCAAGGGCAAGAAAGGCTGCCTGTTTCTCACGGAAGCCTCGGTCAATCTCTCCGATGACGATGACCTGATCAGGTTGATGGTCAATGCCGGCTTCACCCAGGTTTTCGTCGGGATTGAAACGCCCGATGACGAAGCCCTGGCGGAATGTTCCAAGAGCCAAAACCGCAACCGTGATTTGGTCTCCGCCGTGAAGAAACTGCAGAAGATGGGACTGCAGGTGATGGGCGGCTTCATTGTCGGTTTTGACAGCGATGACGAAACCATCTTTGATCGGATGATTGATTTCATCCAGCAAAGCGGCATCGTCACCGCGATGGTCGGCCTGCTGCAGGCGCCCATCGGCACCCAGCTTTACCAACGGATGCTGCGGGAAGGCCGGATCAGTCACAACTACTCAGGTGACAACGTTGACGGTGAAACCAATATTGTCCCTGTGATGGACCCCACCCAACTTAAGAACGGTTATCGCAAGATCCTCGACTCCATCTATTCGGTCAAAGGGTTTTACGAGCGGGTGCGGACCTTCCTGAACGATTATCAGCCCCACCGCCACAGCGTTACCCTCCAGTGGGAGGAAATCGCGGCTTTCATCAAATCAATCTTCGAGATCGGCATCAAGAGCGAGGAGCGGCGAGAATACTGGCGGCTGTTCCTCTGGTCGTTGTTCCACTGTCCCGAAAAATTCCCCCTGGCGATCACTTTCAGCATCTATGGCTACCATTTCCGTAAGGTGAACGAACTGCACGTCGCCTGACAGTCATTCAACCGAAAACTCAATTCAAATCCGGCCCAGAACCACCTCAGGCCGGATTTTTTTCGATTCAACCGGAATCTAATCGCCTAACCCTGTTATAATAATCTGCGCAATAAACGCCTGAGGTGGTACCCAGCAATTCTTTCTGCTTATAATGAAGGCTGCCGGCGTACTGCTTTGACATTTAACTTCGATTGTCATAGAATTGAAGATTGCATGCCATTATCATGAGCGACTATTCCAAGGAGCAAGGAAGGTTTTCTAGATGAAAGAGTATAAGACTGAATCAATTCGGAACATTGTCCTGGCCTCGCATAGCAGCGCCGGGAAAACGATGCTGGTTGAAGCCCTGGCCAACTTCACAGGGATCACCACCCGCATCGGGCAGGTCGAAGATGGGACCACCATCTCGGACTTTGACGAAGAGGAAACCCGGCGCGGCATTTCACTGTTCACCTCTGTTGTGCCCCTCGAATTTAACAACGTTAAACTCAATATGTTTGACACCCCCGGTTACACCGACTTCATCGGTGAGGTGATCTCCGCCATGCAGGTTGCCGATGGCGCTTTAATCCTCGTCGACTCGGTTGCCGGGTTAGAGGTTGGCACTGAAATGGCGCTGCAGTACAGCGAACAATTCAAACTGCCCCGAATGATCCTGATCAACAAAATGGAGCGTGAAAACGCTAACTTCCAAAAAGCCCTCCAGTCCGTTCAGGAACATGTCGAAACCCGTCTCCTCCCCATTCAGCTCCCCTGGGGTGAGAAATCCGAATTCAAGGGCGTCATTGACCTGCTCTCCATGAAGGCTTTCGAAGGCGATAAGAGCACCGGCGTCGAGATCCCCGCCGAATTCAAAGAAGATGCCGAAGCGGCTCACTTGGCACTGGTTGAAGCTGCCGCCGAAGGTGCTGACGAACTGTTGGAAAAATATTTCGAAGAGGGCGACCTCTCCGATAAAGAGATCATGCGCGGCCTCAAGAACACGGTCAAAGAAGGCAACTTCATCCCCGTGATGGTCGCTGCCGGCGCTCACAAAGTGGGCCTTTACCCACTCCTGAATGTCCTTGCCAACCTGATGCCCTCCCCCGCGGATGTCGGCCCCAAGGTCGCGCTGACCGATAAGGGCGAAGAAGTCTCCCTCGAGCCAAAAGACGATGGTCCGCTGGCCGCTTTCGTCTGGAAGACCACAGCCGATCCCTTCGTGGGTAAGCAAACCTTCTTCCGGGTCTATTCCGGCAAGATGGTCGCTGATGAGCGTGTTTGGAACAGTAAAAAGGAAGAGGAAGAACGCCTGGCCGGCATGCAGGTCCCGCAGGGCAAGGAAGGTATTCCCACCAGCCTGCTCCACTGCGGTGATATTGGTCTGGTTGCCAAACTGAGCGTCACCACCACCGGTGACACCCTCAGCACCAAAGCGAAACCCCTGACCATGCCCATTGCTGAATACCCCAATGCCCTTTACCAGGTCGCCATCTTCCCCAAGACCCAGTCGGATGCCGCCAAACTGAGCAGCACCCTGACCCGGCTCTGTGAAGAGGATATGACCCTTTCCTGGCACAACGAAGCCGCCACCCGGCAGACCATCCTGCAGGGCATGGGCGATCAGCATATTGATGTCGCTATCCGCCGGGCCGAGAACAAATTCCAGCTCGGTCTGGACATTCAGGAACCCAAGGTTCCTTACGAAGAACGGATCATGAAGGAAGCATCCGCCATGTACCGCCATAAAAAGCAGACCGGTGGTGCGGGTCAGTTCGGCGAAGTCCATCTGAAAGTCATCCCCCTCCAGGATGAAGACTTCGAATTCTCGAACGACATCTTTGGCGGCGCCATCTCCAACAACTACCTCCCCTCCATTGAAAAGGGTATCCGCGCCGTGATGAAAGAAGGCGTTGTGGCCGGCTATCCCGTGCACAATGTAAAGGTCTCCGTTTTCGATGGTAAGGAACACCCCGTGGACTCCAAACCAATCGCCTTCGAAATCGCCGGCCGTGAAGCCTTCAAGCTGGCCTTCAAGGATGCCGGTCCCGTGCTCTATGAACCGATCATGCGGGCGCAGGTCATTGTCCCCGAAGGCAACATGGGTGATGTTCTGGGCGATATGAACTCCCGCCGGGCGCGCGTGCAGGGCATGGATACCCAAAAGGGTAAATCCACCGTCACCGCCAACGTCCCGCTGGCCGAGATGCTCCGCTACACCACCATTCTCCGTTCCATGACCGGTGGCCGTGGATATTTCACCATGGAATTCGACCACTACGAAATGGTCCCCCAGCACCTGGCGCAGGAAGTCATTGACGCCAAGAAGCGCGAGGACGAAGAAGCCGAAGAGTAAACTCTTCTCCGCTGAAATTCAACTGCCCCGGAAAAATCCGGGGCAGTTTTTTATTGTAGGATTACGATAAAATAAGCGTATGAATGCTTCTCAATGGATTTTCATCTCTCCCCATCTGGATGACGTTGCCCTATCCTGCGGCGGGCTGGTTTGGAGCCTGGCACAGCAAGGCGAGCAGGTATCCATCTGGACCCTGCTGGCCGGTGACCCGCCGGAGGAGGATTACTCCGAATTCGCCCAACATATCCACAAAACCTGGGGTAAGGCAGGAGCGGAAGCGATTACCATGCGCCGCGCGGAAGATCAGGCCGCCTGCGCCCGTCTGGGTGCAAACCCGCGCCATTTCACCCTACTGGATGCAATCTACCGTCGGAGTTCCCATTCCAACCAATGGGTCGTGAACAACAACACCGAATTATTCGGTAACCCACCGGAGCCGGAAATGGTCGCGCGGGTGGCGGAACTGCTCGCTCAAGAACTTCCCAAAGATGCCCAGTTGGTCCTGCCGCTGAGCCTGGGCAGTCATATTGACCACCGGCTGGTTGCTGCGGGCACCGAGCAATATCACCGTACAGCCGCTTTTTATCGCGATTATCCCTATATCCTGAATGACTTCGAATCCCCCATTCTAAATTCCGGCACGCTCCAAAAAATCCCCATGCAGCTATCCAGGGATGCCCTGACCGCCTGGCAGGACGCCGTGCTCTGTTACCCTTCTCAAATTGGGGAATTCTGGCGCGATGAAGCCGAAACCCGCCTGGCGCTGCGAAATTATTTGGCAGGGGGTGGGGGAAGGCTGTGGGTCAGGATTTAATTGATTGGGGGAAACAAAAGAGACGGGACAATCACTATCGATTTTCCGCGTCTCTGATTTTGTTCAACTGCTTCGATTGTTCTATAAATTGATTTTGTTCTCTTCGCCAGCCAAAAGGCGTTTGATATTGGCGCGATGGGTGACCCAGATAATGCCGCCCAACAGCACCCCAAACAGGATGAAAGCCGCCTGAACATACTTCAACCAAAACGCCACCGGGATCAGCAAAGCCACCACCAGGTTCACCAGGCTCATTAACCTGATCTGCTTGACCACCAGAAACCAGGCTAACAGAAATCCCAGGAAGGTCGGCAGGCCAAAATACGCGCCCAGCAGGCCAAAGATCGAAGCGACGCCCTTGCCGCCCCGGAAGTGCAGCCAGATGGGGAAAATATGCCCGACGATAGGCATGATCGAAATCAGAAGCACGTAGCCAACTTCATCAAACAGCAACCGGGCAAGCAGCACCGGGAAAAAGCCCTTCATGAAATCCAACACGCCGACCACGGCGCCCAGTTTCCAGCCCAGGTTCCGGGCGATATTGGTTGCACCGATATTGCCGCTGCCCACCTCGCGGATATTGATCCCCCGCAATTTAGCCACCAGGTAGCCAAAGGGGATCGAGCCTATCAGATAGGCAACAACACAACTGATAATGAGAAGCAGGGTCTGATTCATCACATGGATTAACCAACAAACCTGGGAATAGTTACTTGTGGGATGTTAATAACCGGCTAAGAAGTTCCTAACCGACGATTACCTATCGGAATTCTATCAGCCAGCCCAATTTACTTGAATCCATTGGCAAAATTCTGTAAGATTCCCACACAAGTCGCTCAGTCGACTTTTTTATTCTCACTAAATTTATTATGGAGATTAGTAAAATGGCAAAACTTAAAACGCAACGTCCCACCAGCACAACCCTGATCATATCCATTATTCTTTGGGTTATCGGCTTCCTGTCCACCGTCCTTGGTGTGATCCACCTGCCCAGCAACCTGGGCCTCTGGGCATTGATCATCGCTGGATTGCTGTTGATCCTGGGATCCCTGATCGACAACATCTAAACACAAAGCTCGAACCGCTCCCACTGCGTTTCAGGTAAGCATCATCTTGACAGCCTGCCTCCCGTCAGGTAAAATCGTCATCACCCTGAAAAAAGGGGCCTGTAGCGCAGTTGGGAGCGCGCCTCAATCGCACTGAGGAGGTCGAGGGTTCGAATCCCTCCAGGTCCACCTGATGCCCCGTTGCAGCATCGAGGGCACGGGGTATAATAATAAAGATTGGGCCCATAGCGCAGTTGGGAGCGCGTCTCAATGGCATTGAGAAGGTCGAGAGT
>CAYUSC010000060.1:9393-14692 GCA_964447265.1 uncultured Candidatus Brevefilum sp. | reverse complement strand
CCATTAAACTAATACCATGTCCAACCCAAGCCCTGTCTTTATCGGTGTTGAAGTCCTGCCCACTGCAGGCCGTGTGCGCAATGCTTTTGTCTATGCCGCGCTGGATGAAGAGCGCGAATTAATCGCCATCGGGCAGGGAGACCGGGACGAGCTGCTGGCCTATCTGGGCGGGCAGGCAGCCGCGATCGTGGCGGTCAGCGCGCCGCGCCGCCTTAAATCCGGCCCGGCCAAAGAAGCGGAAGAGCTGCTCATCGGCCAGGGATTTCCCCTGGAGCCGACCACCGGTACGCTGAAGGGCTGCCCGCGCTGGATGCAGGAAAGCTTCGACCTTTTCCAACGGCTGGATGATTTCGGTTACGCGCCCTACCCCGATGAGGAATCCCCCCGCCAAAGCCTGGAAACCCGGGCAGATGCGGTCTTCTGGAGGCTTCTAGGCGGCAAGCTGCCCTTGGCGCCCTCATTGGAGGGACAGCTCCAGCGCCAACTGATCCTCGCCGATCAGGAACTGCCCGTGCCGGACGCCATGGAATTTTTCATGGAGATCACCCGCTTCAAACTGGTGCAGGGGGACCTGCCACTGGAAAATATCCACAGCGCGGGTGAACTGAACGCCCTGGCGGCGGCTTTGGTGGCCTGGCTGGCCGGTTGTGAACCTGATCGCATCGAACTGCTGGGAGACCCGGCCGATTCCCAAATTGCGCTGCCAGCCCTGTTGTAGAACCTCTGCCTTGCCAATCCCCATCCCGATTCCGTATAATGACCACACCTGAATAGTTAACCTCCCGGCAATCAACCTGCCGGAACTTGAGCAATTGGAGCAAAGCCCATGACCAATGGAAGAATAACCCTCGGCGAACATGCCAGGGACTTCACCCTCGAAGACACCCGAGGTCGTTTTACCCGACTCTCAGATTACGAAGGCCAGCAGATCGTCTATTTAGCCTTCAATCGCGGCTTCGCCTGACCGTTCTGCCGCCGGCACATGGCGCAGTTGCGCCAGGATTATTCCTTATTCACCCAGCGGAACGTCGCGGTGATCGCCGTTGGCCCCGAATCCATCCAAAAATTCAAAACTTATTGGGAAGAGAACGACCTGCCTTTCCTCGGCCTGGCCGACCCTGAGCAAACGGCTGCCCGCCGTTATGAACAGGAGATCAACCTTTTTAAACTGGGACGAATGCCCACCCAGATCATCATCGACAAGGCCGGGATCGTGCGCTATGTCCACTATTCCAATTCCATGGCGGATATCACGTCAAATGAAGAAATCCTGACAGAGATCGATCGGATTATCGGGGAATCGGAAACCTGAACCCGCCAGCAACCTCGCCTGTTCACCGTTCTGTGATTACAATAGATCAAATGCTCAAATTTACGGGAGGGAAATGGCGTGATCTGGGATTATGAAAATCTGCTGGCCAGAAGGTTAATTCTCTGGGCAATTCTTTGCGGTGTTGTTGGCGCAGGGCTTTTGGCGTTTGGCGCCCCATTCTGGCAGGGATTTGGGCTGACAGCCCTCACCTGGAGCGTACTAAACGCTCTTCTGGCGAGCACCATTCTGGAAAAAACCAGGACTTATTTAGGAAAGCCCTCCACATTCACGCTCGAAGGTATGGAAGCGGAGCGGCTGCGCAAATCCCTCTGGCGGAGCAACGCCCTGGATGTGCTCTATGCCGCTGCCGGTGCGGCGCTCCTCTTCTTCCTTGATTCCGGGCTTCCGTTCTGGCATGGTTTCGGTTGGGGGGCGATCCTGCAAGGTGCATTCCTGTTCATTTTCGACCTAAACCACGCCCTGCATGTGCCCGACCCCCTGCAAATGCCCGCCCTGCCCTGGTTCACCGATCCGCGGCACGAATCTTTCACGCTGGAAGGCGGCCAACCGGCAGCCGTGCTGGTGCATGGCTTTCCGGGTACCGCCTTTGAAATCCAGCAAATCGGAAAAAGACTGAATGAAGCCGGCTGGACAGTTCGCGGCTTGCGGCTGCCCGGTTTCGGGCCTGAACTGGTGGAGTTGATCAACCACAACAACCGTGACTGGGTGGACTTCGTCAAAAATCACATTGAGAGCCTGAAAATCGCCGGGCACAGCCCAATTTTATTGGTCGGTTACTCCTTTGGCGGCGGGCTGGCACTCCAGGTCGCCGCAGAACAACCGCCGGATGGATTGGCCCTGCTCGCACCCCTCACCTGGCAGGAGCCGCGCCGGATGACGCCGGTTCTCAACACCGCCCGCGCCCTGCTGCCTGTCGCCATAACCCCATTCAATCACATCCCGGTGACCCATCCGTTGATGATGGAGGAGTTATTCCAATACCTGCCCGAAATTGATCCACAGGATCCGGACCAGCAGGCCGAACTGCGCCTGATCAGGATCCCGCTTTATATTCTCGATCAGCTCCGGGAGGTTGGGCGAGAAGCGCTGATCGCCGCGCCCAAAATCCAAACACCGACAATGATCATTCAGGGTTCGCAGGACGCCTTCATCCGGCCACCTTCCATCAAGCACCTGCGCGAAGTCATGACCGCGCCGGTCCGGCTGGAAACGGTGAAAGGGCCGCACAGCCTGACCATGCCGCATAACCCGGCGTTGGAGGATGTACTGGAACGGGTCGTTGAATTTGGAAATGAGGTCCTGGCAAAATCCGCTCAGGATTGAACGCTGAAGTGCATCGCCCGCAAACCGTTGAGGGTCACCAACAGGGAGACGCCCATGTCGGCCATCACAGCCATCCAAAGCGGCGCATAGCCCAGAAAAGCGATCACCATCACCAATAATTTCACCGCAATGGAGAAAACGATGTTCTGCCGCACCAAACGGTTGGCGAATTGAGAGAGCCGGATGGCAAAGGGCAGCTTATCGAGGTCATCCGCCATCAGCACCACATCGGCGGTTTCCATCGCCTGCGCACTGCCGCTGCCGCCCATTGCGATCCCCAGGTCCGCCGAGGCCAGCGCCGGAGCGTCGTTGATCCCATCCCCCACCATTGCGACCGACCCATATTCCGCCCGTAACGCTGAAATCGCTTCCTGTTTATCGCCCGGCAGCAGGTTGGCACGCACATCCAGCAGCCCAACCTTTTGAGCCATCACTGCGGCCACCGTGGCGTTATCACCGGTGAGCATCACCGTGTGTTTATGCATATCGTTCAACTGACGAACCACCGCCTGGGCATCATCCCGCAGGGTATCGGCCACCGCCAAAAACCCACGCACATGATCGCCGTCACACAGCAGCATGGCCGTCCGTCCGCTGGATTCGGCTTGTTCAACCCACTTATGCACATTGGCGGGGATTTCATGCTCCGCCTCAAACAGGCGCAGGCTGCCAATCGTCATCAACTGCCCGTTGACGCGCCCTTCCAATCCGAGGCCGCCCCGGGTGGTCAGTCCTTCGGCTGCCGGATAGCGATCCACCACATGCCGTTTCTGAGCTTCGACCGTGATCGCCTGTGCCAGGGGGTGTGTACTGTGCTTTTCGAGGGCATAAGCCAACGCCACCAGATCGTCGCAGGCGGCGCATTGCGTATCGCCCACGCAGTCCAGGTCGCGGCTCTCCACCACCTGCGGTTCGCCGGTTGTCAGGGTGCCGGTTTTATCAAAGGCGAAGGCGCCGATCATGGATAGCTGTTCCATAAAGATTCCACCCTTAAATAAAACACCTTCTTTGGCCGCTCGGGTCAGGCTGGCCACCATCGTCACCGGGGTGGAGATCACCAGAGCGCAGGGGCAGCTGATCACCAGCAGAACTAAAGCCCGCTGCAGCCAGCCGCGGGTGCCATCCGCCGGGTTGAGGAAGGGTTCGCCAAAGAACAGCGGCGGGATCACCGCCATCAACACAGCCAGGGCCACCATGGCCGGGGTGTAATATTGCGCAAATTTATCAATGAACTTCTGGCTGCGGGATTGCCGGTTTTGAGCTTCCGTCACCATCTGGATGATCCGGTTTAGCGTGCTGTCAGCGGATAGATGAGTCACCTCCACCACCAGTTGACCGTTGCCATTCACCGTGCCGCTGAAGACCTCATCACCCTGGTCTTTCCAGACCGGCAGACTCTCACCCGTAATCGGGGCCTGATTGATATCGCTCTGGCCGTCCACAATCACGCCATCAGCCGGAACCCGGTCGCCGGCGCGCACCAATATCCGGTCGCCAATCGCCAATTCCTCCACCCTCACCAAATGCTCATGGTCGCCATGTAATTTGATGGCGTGGGAAGGAGAAAGATCCCGCAGGTTTGTCAGCGCGCCGCGGGCGCGCTCGTTGGTAAAGCCTTCCAGGGCTTCCGCCAGATCAAAGAGCAGGATCAGGGAGGCGGCTTCGGCATATTCGCCGATCACTACCGCTCCGATCCCGGCCAGGGTCATCAGGAAGTTGATATTAAAAGTATGGTTGATCCACAGGTTCATCACCCCGTTACGGGCAATTGGCCAGCCCGCCAGCATCAGTGCGCCGATCTGAAGGGCAACCGCCACCCACGGGGGCAATCCCAGCCAGCCTGACAACAGGGAGAGCAGCACCACGCCGCCTGCGATCAGAGCCAGGCGAGTCTCGAGACTTTGCAGCAGGTAGCGCCAGAATCCCAAAATTGCATTGGTTTCCGCAGCCGGGGCGTTTGTTTCCGGCTCATCCGCAGCAATGCCATACCCCAACCGGGTAATCATTCTGCGGACCTCGTCCTCGGAAAACGTGCCGCTGACCTTCATAGTGCCATCGAAGAATGAAAGATCCGCATTATCCACGCCCGGCAGGGAAGCCACCGACCCCTCCAGCCCCTTAGCGCAATCAACACAATCCAAACCTGTAATTTTTAAATTTAAGTCAGTCATTACCAGTAAAAACCTCAATCATAAAGGATATGTTCCAAAGTACGGTTCAGGATGTCGCGGACGTGATCATCCGCCAGATCGTAATAGACCTCCCGGCCTTCTTTGCGATAGCGGACGATATCCAGGCTGCGCAGCAACCGCAGTTGATGCGAGACCGCGCTCTGGGAGACTTCCAAATGATCCGCAATATCGCCGACACCACATTCACCTTCGGAAAGGATCGCGAGGATTCGCAGTCGGGTGGGGTCTGCCAGCGCTTTGAAGCTCTCCGCCATGGCCAGAATGACATCGTCGGTCAACGGTTCGCCGGATAACCTGAGACTCATTTGTTGCTTAACAGCCATTTAATGTTCCTTGAATATATGAGCACTTATTCACGTATTGATTATATGAGATCTGAGGAATCTGTCAAGGGAAGCTCAATCAAAATAAATAATTAATATGATTGCACCGCAACAGGGTAGGTCAAGCT
>CAYUSC010000060.1:5387-9293 GCA_964447265.1 uncultured Candidatus Brevefilum sp. | reverse complement strand
TTGAATTCTGGCGGGGCCAAAGCAATGTAGGTCACGCTTCCAGCGTGACAAAAAAGTCACGTAGACGGCTTCGCCGCCATACGTGACCTACATAAATTGGACTAAGATAGGACGCACTCTGCAAATTGGATGATTTTTATACCTTTGAGATTGCTTCGTCGCCTGACAGGCTCCTCGCAATGACAAGCATAGAGCGGCTCCTCTTTGCGCCCACCACATCAGTACATTGAATTCTGGCGGGGCCAAAGCAATGTAGGTCACGCTTCCAGCGTGACAAAAAAAGTCACGTAGACGGCTTCGCCGCCATACGTGACCTACTAAGATAGGATGCCCTCTACAAATTGAATGATTTTTATACTCTTGAGATTGCTTCGTCACCTGACAGGTTCCTCGCAATGACAAGCCCGGAGCGGCTCCTCTTTGCACGCACCACTCTGCTAAATCAAACTTGCGATCAACAAGGTTGCCAATCCCAGGTAGAAGAAATAGCCCAGGGTATCGGTCATGGTCGTCACCAGAATCGGCGAGGCCAAAGCGGGGTCAAATTTCAGCCGGTGCATCAGGATCGGCACCAATACGCCCGCAATTCCGGCGCAGATCATATTCAAAAATACAGCAACCCCAACCACAAAGCCCAACATCGGTGTCCCCTTCCAGATCAAGGCAATTACTGCCACAATCACCCCGATGCTGATGCCGTTCACCAATCCCAGCAGCAATTCACGCCCGAGAGCTTTGAGGCCCTCCTTGGGCGCGATATCACCCAAGGCCAACCCACGCACCGTAACGGTCAGAGTCTGAGTGGCCGCGCTGCCGCTGACCCCCGCCACAATCGGGAAGAATGCCGCAATCACCGCCAACTGGGCGATCGTATCCTCGAAAATGCTCAGGACCGCCGAAGAAATCAGCGCTGTCAGCAGGTTCAAAACCAGCCAGGGCAGGCGGGTCTTCATGGCCGAACTCAGCCGGACATCGGCAGGCTGCTCCTTGGGAACACCACCCAACCGGTAGATATCCTCAGTGGCCTCGTCTTCCAACACGTCCAGCAAGTCATCGTAGGTAATCATGCCGACCAGATGGTTATCATAATCCACCACAGGCAGGGCCAGCAGGTCATAGCGCTGCATCAAGCGAGCGGCTTCTTCCTGGTCGGCCCCAACCCGAACCGAGATTGGGTCCTTGTCCATGATCTCCCGGATCACCGTGCCGGGCTTGGCGATAACCAATTGGCGCAGTGAGACAACGCCCACCAGATGTCCATCCTTATCCTGCACAAAGAGATAATAAATCTCTTCCGAATCGGGAGAAAGATGCCGCAAATGCCAGATGGCCTCATCGACGGTCATATCCTGCTCAATCATGACATCCAGCGAGGTCATCACACCACCGGCTGTCTCATCCGGGTGTTCCAAAAGAGAACGAACCTCTTCCGGATCGTTGATCTGGGAAAGGACTTCCTCCGCCTGTTCGGGACGAATATCACCCAGCAGGTCAGCCGCTTCGTCAGGCTCCATATTATCCACGATCTCAGCCAGCCGCTCAGGTTCCAGCCGGTTGACAATCTCGGCCACGTCTTCATCCTCCAATTCCTCGAGGATGTCCGCGGTGCTTTCGGGGGTCAGTAAGGGGATAATTTCCTGTTGTTGTTCAGGGGGAAGATCAGAAAAAACATCGGCCTGGTCGGAACGCCTCAACTTTTCGAGAAGTGTGGATACTTCATCCCAATTACCCTCCGAAACGGCTTGACGGATCAGTTCAAGCACTTCATCAATATTGTTGAGATCTTTGATCACCATGTTTGCCTCCAGACACGACCTTTTATTAGAGTGCATGAAAAAAGACCATCACGTTGGAGATAGTCGCGAAGGTCTTCCACAGCAAACACAGGCAGGCGGCATATGCCAGAGATTAGTTCAATAATCCTCCCGCAGATGTCACCAACTCAGCCCCCTGGCATGGAATGGCCTTCCAGTATCTATCACTACCTAAATCGTCATCGTTCATTGCAGGTTAAGTATACTCAAAATCCCGAATTTTTGCTCAACTTATTCTGAGGGTACTTTAAAATTAAAAAAGGGATGCCGTTTTTGGCATCCCTCCGTTGATTATTGCGTGTCTTGCTTACCCCATATGCATCAGGGCAAAGACCCACATATCAGTGAATTCTTCGATCAATTTGGCAGTGGGTTTGCCGGCGCCGTGTCCCGCGCGGGTTTCGATTCGGATCACCACCGGGGCATCGCCTGTCTGGGCTTTCTGCAGCATTGCAGCGAACTTGAAGCTGTGGGCGGGGAACACCCGGTCATCATGGTCGCCGGTCATCACCATTGTGGGCGGGTAGGAAACGCCCTCGCGGATATTATGCAGAGGCGAATACGCCAACAGGGTTTTGAAATCGTCCTCGTCATCCGGCGACCCATAATCCGATACCCAGGCCCAACCAATGGTGAACTTGTGGAAGCGCAGCATATCCAACACGCCGACATTGGGCAGCGCCACGCCAAAGAGGTCCGGCCGCTGGGTCAGCACGGCGCCGACCAATAAGCCGCCGTTGCTGCGTCCACCCACCACGAGCTTTTCCTTGCGGGTGTAACCCTGGCCGATCAGGTATTCCGCCGCGGCAATGAAATCATCAAAGACATTCTGTTTGTTATGCAGCATTCCACCTTCGTGCCAGGCCCGGCCATATTCTCCGCCGCCGCGTAACTGCGCCTGGGCATAGATCCCACCCATTTCCATCCAGACCAGATTCGGGACGCTGAAGGCCGCCGGAATGGGGATATTGAAACCGCCATAACCATAAAGGTAAGTGGGCGTATCGCCATTGATCGCCAAATCCTTGCGATGGCTGATGAACAACGGAATTTGCGTGCCGTCTTTGCTCGGATAAAAGACTTGTTCCGTGACGTAATCTCCGGGGTCAAAGGCCAGTTCCGGCTGGCGGAAGACAGTCACTTCCCGGGTGATCAGATCGAGGTGATAGACCGTGCCGGGGGTCGTGAAAGATGAGAATTTATAGAAGGTCTCAGTGTCATCGCTGCGTCCGGCGAAACCCAGCACTGTGCCGGGGCCGGGTAGCGCCAGTTCACCATCCGGCGTGCCATCGGGCTTGAAGAACTTCACTTTATTGGCCGCGTCATGCAAGTAGGTGCAGATGAAACGGCCGCCGACATAGTCCACAAATTCCAGCTTGTCCGCACTCTCCGGGATGAGCTCCACCCACTCCTCAGGCTCGGGCTGCGCCAGGTCAATCGCCACCAGACGCTGCTGGGGTGCGCCCAGATCCGTGCGAAAATAGAGCTGGGAGCCGTCATTACCTGCAAAGACATATTCGGCATCAAAGCTGGGCAAGAGCTCCACCACCTGCGCTTGTGGATCCTTTAGATCGAGGATAAATTGGGCGTTTTCCGAGGCTGTCCCCTGTTCGACATTTATGATTAAAAACCGCCCATCTTCACTGACCCGGCCAAAAAACAGCCAGCCCTTCTGATCGGGGCGATCGTAGACCAATTTATCTTCAGATTGGTCCGTTCCCAGCTTGTGATAGCAGAGCTTGTGATAATAATTAGCCTGCTTGAGCGCTTCACCCTCCGGTGCATCATAACGGCTGTAGAAAAAGCCCTCACTTTGTCCATCCCAACTGGCGCTGGAGAATTTGACCCATTCCACCAGGTCGCTCTCATCAACCGCATCTTCCACCCGGCGGACATGCCAGGTCTGCCAGTCCGAACCGGCGTCGGCAATGCCATAGGCCAGGTATTGCCCGTCGGGGCTGATCGAAGCGCCGGAAAGCGCCACCGTGCCATCCTGGGAAAGGGCGTTGGGGTCAAGCAATACCTTAGGTTCATCATCCAGGCCGCCCATCCAATAGAGCACATCCTGGTTCTGCAGACCGTTGTTGTAAAA
>CAYUSC010000060.1:4188-5287 GCA_964447265.1 uncultured Candidatus Brevefilum sp. | reverse complement strand
GGATAGTTCAAAGGCATGGGTCTTCTCCGGTGAGATCAGGTTCGGTTAGCTGTAATTCGCGATATAGCGGAAGAGTTCGGCGGTGAGCAGGGCATCGTCTACCGCGCGGTGTGAGTTGGGCATTGGGATGCCGCAGGCCGCACCGGCCGCCTCCAGTTTATGCAGCCGGTAACCCCGGCTGCGGGTGCTCAGTTCGCCGTAAAATGCGGCGTAGAGTTTCATCACGCAAAAGAAATGCCGGTCATCCAGCGGCCAATCCAGCCAGTAACGTTCGTGGGTTTGTTTGATCATCCGCAGGTCAAATTCGGCATTGTACATCCCCACCAGCCGCCCCTTCAGAACAGGTTCCATCTCCTCCCAGGCATCCTTCCAGGAGGGCGCTTCCGCCACCATTTCTTCCGTGATGTGGTGCACCGCCACCGAGTCGGGGGGGATTGGGATCGCCGGTTTGAAGAGCGATTCGTAGAGCGTGTTGCCGTGCAGGTCCACCACGCCGATCTCAATCACCACGTCCTTGTGCGTGAAGCCGGTTGTTTCAGTGTCAATGAAAACCGGATCATAAGCCAGGATCTGCTTGGCTCGGTCAACGACTTTGGGACTGGCCTTTGGGAACATAGGGAATCCTTAACAATTCGGGGCGAAGTTCTGGAAGTTTACCATATTTGGGTGCGGGAAAGCCACCCCCCTTGAGAAGTGATGGGCGGTGAGCTGAAGAAATGAGGTGGAACATCCGGCGTGACAATCGTAGATGGCACAAAACGCTTGTTGAGAAAATATCAATATCGTTATTTCGTAGGGTCGCCCCTTGTGGGCGACCTTTATATTTTGTTGGATTAATAATCCGGTTTCGACACTAAATTCATGTCACGCTGGAAGCGTGACCTACAAAGCTGAGGATTGGTTAATTGATCGCGATCAGGTTGGACGGCAACAAATCATGTTGAAAGTCGGAAAGAACCCCACTACAAGCTGGAGCAAAGGGGAATACCCGAAGTACTACCGGAGGGTGCAGGGCAAGAATGACCCGGTGGACCAGATTTGAGGAACAAACCCCTACCCTCTATTCCCTTCCCTGGAGCGAAGCGGAACACCCGAAGTG
>CAYUSC010000060.1:0-4088 GCA_964447265.1 uncultured Candidatus Brevefilum sp. | reverse complement strand
AGGGTCAGGGATGGGGTTGCTCTTCAGAAAGTCTTCTCATGATCTCATCCAAAACAATTGAAGTTTGCTCCTTTACTTGTTCATTTGTGAATCGAATTACTATATATCCCATTTGTGTCAATACATCTTCCCGAAACGCATCATAATCAGCCTGGGTTAAGTGAATACCCCCATCAATTTCTATGATTAACCTATTTTTGGGACAATAAAAATCAACAATAAATGTTTGAATAATGTGTTGTCTGCGGAATCGAAAACCATCCAACCGCTTTTTCCGCAATGCCTCCCACAATAAAGCCTAAGCCTCTGTTGGATACCTCCGCATTTCTCTGGCTGCTTCAATAAGTCTGTCTCTGGTTTCTTTAGAAATCTGCTCCAGTCCATCCATTTCTTACCCCACTTTCCTTGTAAAAATGCTCGATTTTACCCCTACCCCTTGCTTCGCAGACAGCTTCCCCGCAAAGGGAAGTCAAAAAGAGCAAGTCGCGCTTCCATCATGAAATAACGATTTCAATCACCCCGGTTATTCCAACAGCAAACCGAGATTGCTTCGTCGCTTCCTGTGGATGCTACCTCGCAATGACAAAAAATGATTGGTACTGTGTCGGGGCCTCGCCAACCGCCATCACATCACCCCCACGCCCTGCAGGAATTGGTACACCGCAAAGCCGGCCAGCGCGATCGTGGCGGCAAGCAGCAACCCCCTGCGCACCTTATCCCCCATCTGGCGCATGAACGAGAAAAGGACGATCAACACGACATTGGTCAGAATGAAGACGCCATAGAACGCGCCCAGGTAACCCACCCCCCACCAGGGCGAGACCTGCCAGGCTTCAATCAGATTCGGTCCGTTTATCAGACTCCAAAACAGCCAGGGGCCGGGAGAAATAAAGTTCATCGCAGTGGCCTTGAGCAGGGTCTGAAAACCGCCAGCTTCCGCTAATTCCTCTACGCCAGAGTAGTTGCGGTAAGCGCGGAAGGAATCCCAGGCCAGGTAGAGCAGGAACAGTGCTCCGCCGATCTGCAGAATTCGCACGAAACCGGCCGAGACGCTGTTGAGGACCAGCAGCACCAGCAGGATCACCGGCCCGTCGCTGACGACCGGCGCGAAGACCGCCGGCAGCGCTTTTTTCCACCCGCCTTTGATAGCATAGGAAAGCAGCAGCGCCTGAAACGGACCAGGGGTGACCCCTGCGGAAAAACCGATGGTGGCTGCGGAAAGAAGAATGGAAAACAACATGGAAGGAATTATAGACGAATTAATGGACAACCCACCCTATTAATGAACGCCAAATGACATAAGCCCAAACAAAAACCGCACGGCCCGCGAGCCGTGCGGTTTTATCATTTACAGGTTTGGACTATTTAAGAAATAGGGGCAGGAAGGTGGGGATAACTTCTGTGACCTCAATCTCAAAGGTTTGGTCTTCACGATTTCCGTTGATATCCTCCACTCTCAATATAACGGAATAATTGCCCGCCAAAGCGGGATTCCCGGAGAGGGTGGCCGTACCATCGCCATTATCCACAAAGGACAGCCAATCCGGTTTGGTGACAACAGTGATGGTCAGCGTATCCTCGGGCAAATTACCATCGTCCGTTGTGACCGGGTACGAATAGGGCATCTCACGATAACCTGATGTAACCGGTTCACTGGTGAAAATGGGCGTGTAATCGTAATACAACGGCGTGCTGCCCTGCCCGGAATCGCTGGTAAGGTAATTATAAATACCCGATGAATCGTATCCGGACTCGAAGAAAGTCAACGGAGGCGTTTTGACTGTCCCATCGCTGTCAATCAGCATATAAACCATCTCCCAAACATCCTCTTCCTCAGGATGGTTTCCCAGGGTCAACACAGCCGTGCCGTAGGGGCCCTTAATCACGGAAACAGTGCCCGGGCTCCAGGATTCTTCCTGACCAGGGATCAAAGTCATCGGTGTGAGCGGCGCATAGGTGGTTCCGTCAAAAAGCATAAATGAGGTGTTAGGGAGGTTGTCATGGGCGAGGATGATATTACCGTTGGAAAGCTGAACGGAATCGGGATCAGAGAGCCAGATGTCCGCGATTGACGTCTGGGGAAAAGCAACACTGGCAGAGCTATCAATCACAGTATATCGAAGTTCGGTTTCCCAGATACAGTCATCGCCATCACAGGTCAAATCTTCGTAATTCCAGGCAACAAAATAATTATTGTTATCCAGGCCCGTGAGTGTGAATTGGGAGTTACTTCCCTCTTCGGAAGCAGCATTCACAAGGCTGTAAGTTGGGGAGAGTGTCCCCTCCGAGTCGCTGAAAATTTTAAAAACGTAGTTGGTGGATGGATCTTCTCTCCAAAGCATGAAGAAATTCCCATTGGGGGTGCCGGCCAGCTTGAGGTGTTGCTGGTCAATGCAGCTGGATTCCCAGAAGGGACAAAAGACATCATTGCTGGTGAGTTGTTGAGGTGCAAGGGTGAAACTCAATCCGTCCTGAGAGAGGATGGCGAAAAAGGCGTTGTAATTTGAGATATAGTTATCCCGGTTATATATCTCCCGCTTCCATAAAATCCCGATATCACCATCAGGCGTACTGGCAAGGAACATACTGTAGTCCCTGACATCATTTTCCATCGTCGTCACATCAACCAGGACGGTGGGCGCCAGGACAGTGCTGCCATAGGGATCAAGAATCGTGTATTTGATAACAGCATCATAATCGTTGCAGTACTCGCCAATACAAATTCGCTCGACCCAGGCATAAAACACGTTGTGGTTCGGCAGTGAGATTACAGCCGTGTCGCCTTCAACGCCTTCACTGGTAAAATCCGTTGTAGAGAGCCCATTAGGCCGCATGTTGAGACTGGTCTGTACACCGTCATCAGAATCATAATCAATGAATTGGACGAAGGGCGCCGGGAAAGTGTTAATAATTTGAACTGTGTTGTTGATGGTGGGCGTGACACCGGAAGTCGCGGTGATTTGTGCGATATTGGTTTCTGTGGGGGTTACGATAATTGGTGCTGTCACTTCGGCGATAAATGAAACATGGTCACCCTGATCAAGCGTTATTGGGTTGCTCAACGGGGTTGAGCCATCACCTTCAAACAACTCGATACTCCATTCTGATTGCGTGGAAATGGTATAGGTATCCGTTCCCACGGCCCCATAGTTGCGAAGGTCGATGATATAAGCAACCGCCTCACCGGGTGCCATTGTATCTCCCTGTGAAGGCGGCGTCAAAATCGGGTTGGCATGATCTGCAGGCCGGATAAATTTTTCGGCGGTATTGGACAAGAAATCGCCCGTGTAATTGGCATAGGCTTCGAGTCCATCATCCCCGCGCGAATTTTCAATTCCAGCATATCGGGAATACCCTTCCTGAAAATCACTCATCGCGGCGTATTGGAAGGTGATATCCCCATTTTCGTGCAGGATCACTTCAAAGGTGTATTGATTTGATCCTGAATCCGTAGTGAACTGATTCCATTCAATCACAAATTGGCGGTTGGGGCTGATGCCAAGTGTTTGGTAACGAACATAATTGATACTCTCAGCAACGGTCCATAACGGCGCAATCACATCGTTTGGCGGTTCAATGGATGGGATGCTGCCCGGTTGCGACCTTGTCAGGTTCTCATCATTGAAAGAAACATACCCATACACCGAAATATACAATTCCGTGTAATTGTTCTCGTAGTAATCAAACGCAAAACCGATGGGGATTGGGCCGGCGTACTTAACCGTGTCGAAATTAATCCCCGTATCGGTCCCACTGCTTGTGTCAATCCAGTTATAGGCTGTAGGCGCCACTCGCGTATAACCAAACACATCCGTGTCCTCATCGCTGCGGGTCTCGGCGTTCATTGATGAGGATATCAGCGTACTGGGGTCATCAATTATGGAAAGAGGGAATGTTTCAGTCGATTCGGCTTGCGCCTGAATCAAAGACGGATTGATGGTTGCGGCAAGTAAGACTATCATCGCCAGAATAAAAAGTCTTTTTCTACTATGGATCACAATTCACCCTGTTTTCTCTATTTAACTGTTGGAATGGACGAAATGGAGATTACAAAATTATAAACCTTTTTACATGATTCATTAAAACAA
>CAYUSC010000059.1:8675-15046 GCA_964447265.1 uncultured Candidatus Brevefilum sp. | reverse complement strand
TTAAGTCGCTTATATTATTTCAGATAAGCCTCGTCAACATCTTCCAGCTTGAGGCTGATCATCTGGCTGGTGGATTCCCGGCCCATAGTGACCCCATAGATCACATCAGCGGCCTGAACCGTGTTGCGGTTATGGGTGATAATCACAAACTGGGTTCGCTGAGAAAGGTCCCGCAGCAGATCGATAAAGCGGCCCACATTGGATTCGTCCAGCATCGCATCCACTTCATCGAGGATACAGAACGGTGTGGGCGACACTTTCAAAAGGGCAAAGATCAGCGCTACAGCCGTCAGACTGCGCTCACCACCCGAGAGGAGCGCCAGAGCCTGGTTACGGCGGCCGGGAAGCCTGGCCTCAATATCCACACCACCCTCAACCGGGTTTTCTTCATCAGAGAAGACCAATTTCGCTTCACCGCCATTGAACAAGCGGGTGAAGTAATCTGAAAATTCCAGGTTGACCGCTTTAAAGGTGCGGATAAAATCACGCTCCATTAAGGCGTCCAACTCTTCAATAACCTGGCGGAGATCCTCGCTGGCCGCTTCCAGATCAGCAATCTGCTGGGTCATGAATTCATGGCGTTCCTTGACCTCCAGGTATTCCTGCTGAGCTTCTGGATTGATCGGGCCGATCCTGCGGATTTGCGCCTTAAGCTGCTTGATGTCGTTCTCTAAATTCGGTGGAATTTCCTTGACAACCGGCAGGTTTTCAATCGTGCCGTCATCGAAGGGCAATGGATTTGGTCCATCCATCCGTTTTTCATAATCAAAGGCGACCAGACCGAAATCGTCTTCAATTTTCTGAACAAGGTTTTCCAATTGATCGTTTCGGCGATCAAGTTCAAGCTGTAATTGAGTGTATTGCCGCTCCGCGATGATGACCTTCTTATGAGACTGGTCTTCCTGACGCTGCAATTCAACAACGGACTTCTCAACCTCATATTGCGATTGCGTTAAAGGCGCAATTTGAGTTTTTTCGATTTCAGCGATATTCGCTGAGACCTGATCGATATCCGCCTTGAGGAGGCCCTCTTGCTGCTGAATGTCGTTCAACCCGGCATGGATCATCTCGATCCGTTCCCGATAGGTGCTCAACCGTTCTTTGGCATCCTGCAGCCGCCCCTGGTGATCCTGCGCCCGCTGGCGGGCTGCCCCCAGAGCGTTCTTAGCCACAATTTGATGGGTCTGCCATTGGTTGAGCTCCTGCTGAACGTCAAACACCGGCACGGCGTTGACATTTTCCTGATGGATCTCTTCTTTATCCGTTAATTCGGCGACCTGGACCTCAAGGTCCTCACATTTTTGTTGGTGCTGGTCAATTTGAGCGCGAATATCCGCGTCACTACCATCCAGAGCATCCAATCTGTCCGTATGCCAGATGATTTGCTCTTCATACCGTGAGCGCTCATCCTGCACTTTCTGTCTGGTCCGATAGGCTCCCTTTTGTTCTTCTTCCGCCTGTTCGACGGATTGTATGGCAACCTGATATTGTTTCCGGTCAGTTTCCAAATCAGAGTTTAGTTTAGAGATAACCGTATTCTGTTTTTGGATGTTCGTTTCAATCGCATTAATTTCAGCTTCAAGCTCACCTTTTTGCCGGGTTCGGCCGATCCGCTTAGCGGATGCGCCCTGTCCGGAGGTGATAATCCCATTGGTATGGAACACCAGGCCGCTCAGCGTGACAGCTTTCTGTCCATTTTTTAACTCGGGCAAAACTGCCTGGGCGCTGGTTCGATCTTCGACAATCACGATTTGGGAGAGGATTGCTTTTGAGATGCTTTGGTAACGGTCATCCACTTGTACGAGGTCGCTTGCCAGGCCAATCACACCCTTGGAAGAAAGCACCGCTTTTGAGGGGCTGCCATTTTCCAGAGATGAGTCAGCGACGAGGGCCAC
Source organism: uncultured Candidatus Brevefilum sp. (assembly GCA_964447265.1). Classification (GTDB taxonomy): domain Bacteria; phylum Chloroflexota; class Anaerolineae; order Anaerolineales; family Anaerolineaceae; genus Brevifilum. The sequence goes on along the minus strand of CAYUSC010000059.1, from coordinate 13,151 downwards.
CCGGTCCTGTTCTTTGGATTCAAGATAAGCGATGATCATGTCTCTGGCATCCGATGGCACCACCAGCAGGTCAGCCAGTTCGCCTAATGCCGCGCTGAGAGCTTTCTCATACTTTGAATCGACGACCAGATGCTGCGAGAGCGGCTCGATGCCTTTGGGCAATGTTCCTTTACGAGAATCTTCCAGAATGGCCTTAGAACCTTCGGAATAGCCGCTGAGGGCAGCTTCAGCCTGCTGCAGGACATCAAATTGAGCCTGCAGCTTGGCTTTGGTGGCATTCAGTGAAGTCAGTTTATCCGTCTCGGATTGCCGCTGCACTTCCAATTCGTCCAGGCGAGCCCGTTTTTCTTTCAGGCTGCCACTGAGTTTTTCAAGTTTCTTTTCCGCTGAAAGAAAAGCTTTCTCAGCTTCTTCCAACTTCCCCTGCACTTCCATGCTTTCATCTTTAAGCGCGGCCAGAGAAGCCTCAGCCTTATTTCGCTCGATTGACTGGGATTGCAGCCGGTTATTGAGCTCTTCGAGGCGGGCTTTCAATTTCAGATTTTCGGTTTCCAGCCTGATTCGCTTGTTGCGGGTTTCGGAAAGCAGCGCTTCTTCAATTTCCTTCTGGCGTTTGATCTCTGCCAGTTTCGTTTCGACAGCATTTACCTCATCCAGTGCGGCGTTATATTCAGCCGTGCGCTGCTCGATTTCTTCGGTGAAGCCGATTTCCTGGGTTTCCAACCCGCTGAGGGCTTCTTCGACATTCGCCAGATCAATTTCGATGTCCTGCTGTTGTTGCTTGTAAGAGCGGCGTCGCTCTTCCAAAATCGCCAGCTCACGCGAGGACTTTTCAAAATCACGGTGCAATTCGGAAAGGGCTTTATGGGCCAGTTCCAGCGCATGCCGCTTTTCATGGAGTGTGTTTCGGGATTCCTCGACCTGATGGCTGAGTTCTGCGTGCTGCCGGCGCATCGCGCTGAGCTGATGTTCGTGATTCTGATAAGCCATCCGGGCATTGCGCAGGTCATCCTGTTTCTGGTGCCAGTGAAAGCCATACCATTCACGCAGCAGCACCTGCAGGTCCGCCCGCAGGCGTTGGTATTCAATAAACCTTGCAGATTGGCGTTCCAGGCTGCGCAGGCGGGGTTTGACTTCGGTCATGATATCCAGCACCCGGTCCAAATTCTTGCGGGTGTTTTCAAGCCGTTTCAGTGATTCAGCTTTCCGAGATTGGTAAAGCCCAATCCCGGCGGCCTCTTCAAAGAGCTTCCGCCGTTCATCCGGTTTCAAAGCCAAAGCCACATCAACCAGACCCTGACCGATGATGGTGTAGGACATCTCGGCCAGACCGGTTTGGGCCAAGAGTTCGCTGATATCCTTCAGCCTTACTTTTTGACCATTCAGCAGGTATTCATTTTGACCATCGCGGTAGGCCCGCCGTGAAAGCGAGACTTCAGCGTAATCAATCGGCAGCCAGCCATCCTCATTGTTGAAATTGATGGTAATGGCAGCCATCCCTGCCCTGGGTCGGTGTTGCGACCCGGAGAAGATCATATCTTCGGTTTTTTTGGCTCGCAGGAGAGAATAAGATTGCTCACCCAATACCCAGCGGATAGAATCGGCAATATTGGACTTGCCGGACCCATTTGGACCGACAATAGCCGTAACCTGTCCCGGGAACTCCAGGCGGGTACTCGTGGCAAATGTTTTAAAGCCCTGTAACTCCAGGGAATTTAGCCTTCTGATCATAAATTTATCGTCGCTCCAAAATCCCCAGCGTAATCAGAGCTTCTTTGGCGGCGGCTTTTTCTGCGGATTGTTTGCTGGTGCCCGTCCCCCGTCCGTAGGGCGTTTTACCTATTCTGACTTCCATCTCGAATAATTTGGCATGGTCGGGACCTTTTTCGTCAATCAGAACATAACGGGGAGATGCATGCCCGTTCCCCTGCGCCCATTCCTGAAAGCGGCTTTTAGTATCATCATCCATATGATTATGGAAGATCTCATCAACCACCTCTTCAAGCAAGGGGAACATAAAGCCATTCACGGATTTAATCCCACCTTCCAAATAGAGCGCGCCAATCAGGGCTTCAAACGCATCACAGAGCAAGGTGTTTCGGTCCCGGCCGCCAGCCTGAATCTCGCCATGCCCCAGCTTGAGAGCAAGTCCCAAATTGATCATTTTGGCAAACTCTGCGAGCTGATCCGTATGAACAAGGGCAGCCCGCAGGCGGGTCAGATCGCCCTCGGGTTTTTCAGGGTAATGGTTATAAAGCCAATCAGCAACAATAAAATCCAAAACAGCATCGCCCAAAAACTCCAATCGCTCATTATCCTCAATGGCATCTTTATTCTCGTTGAGGTAGGAACGATGGGTCAGGGCTCTGGATAATAGGAAATAATCTTTAAAAGGCAGGTTGAGGCGATTTGATAAGTGTTCCGGCGCTTCGGACGTAAAGACATCAGTCATATATCTAGAATCCATATCCAGAACCACCGATGCGCCAGCCATCTCTTGAAATGGCTTGCGCATCAACAGTTCCAACAATTGAACTTGTATCTTGATTAAAATTGTAACCTAAAACATTAAAATCGTAAAATCTTTTTCATAAACTTGGGGATATTTATTTCTCTCAGGGTATAATTGCGATCAGGTAAATAATTTATGTCCATAATCCATACTGCTGGGTCAGATTACGAAGTTCGTACCGAGGTTTACGAAGGTCCATTGGACCTCCTTTTGGATTTAATCGTCAAATCGGAACTGGATATCACCCGCCTTGCACTGGCGGCGGTCACAGATCAATACCTTGCCCACCTATCCGATCTGCAACAAAATTCAGCCGTTGAAGTCTCCGGTTTTTTGGTAATTGCTGCCAAGCTGGTTCAAATCAAATCAGAAGCACTTCTGCCACGGCCACCGGAACGCGAAGAAGGCGAAGAAGATCCCGCCGAAAGCCTCGCCCGCCAGCTAAAGATCTATCGGGCGGTGAAAGCAACCTCTAAATGGCTCCAGAACAGGGAAAACGAGGGGCTGCATTCCTACATTCGCCTGGCTCCGCCTCCGATCATCGAGGAAGAGCTTGACCTGACTGGCGTCACGATAGATAACCTGGTTGCTCTATTGGAATCGCTCTACCAGTTCCAGGAAGAAGCTGCCCCCATCACTTCTGTGGTGGCCATCCCTAAGGTTACGATCAAGAACAAGATCCGGGAATTGCTGGAGAAATTACAACAGCAGACCACCCTTTCCTATCGCAATATGCTGCCCGCCCATTATGACCGGATTGAGGCTATTGTGTTGTTCCTTGCCATTCTTGAAATGGTAAAACAGCGTTATGCCATCGCGGAACAGACGGATCTGTTTGCCGATATAGCCATCTCCCCCACTGACAAAGCGTTCGAGGAAGATGAGATCGTCTTGGCATTGGATGAGTAAACCGTTATAATTAATTAGATTGAAATGGTATAAATAATTATCCACGACCAAGATTGAGTCATTGAAAATTATGGAAGACGAATCAAAAGTTCTGATTGAAGAGACCCCGGCCCTCCCCGCAGAGATCGCTGCCACGCCTGAAGAAATGGCCGATAATAACAAGAAATATGTCGTGATTGGCGTGATCGTAGCTGTTGTCATTCTGGCCCTGGTCGTCCTGGCCACAATTTATCTGGCCAATCCTGACAACGGTCAAATGACGGAACAGATCCGGGATATTGTCATCATCTTCACTGCGCTGGTTGGCCTCGTCATTGGGGTAGCCCTGGTGATCCTGATTGTTCAGCTTTCAACCTTGATCAACCTGTTGCAGAACGAAATCCGCCCAATCATCGATTCAACCAGCGAAACGGTGAACACGCTCAAAGGAACAGCACAATTTGTGTCCAATAACCTGACCGAGCCTGTGATCAAGATGAATCAAATGATGGCTATGATCAAACAGTTATTCAGTTTACGTAAGCGTTAATCAAAACTCAACAATTTCTTGTCATAATAATATTGAGATCAATAAGTCTATAAAGGAGCATAAAATGTCAGAAAAAAGTGATTTTGGTGCATTCTTAATCGGTTTCGTTGTTGGCGGTCTGACCGGCGCCGCAGTTTCCCTGCTGTTCGCCCCCCAATCCGGCGAAGAAACCCGTGCATTAATTCGTGATAAGGCCATTGAAATTCGTGATCAGGCTTCAGAGACCGTGGAAGAAGCCCGTGTTCAGGCTGAAAAGGCCTGGGAAGATGCCAAGAAAAAGACTGAAGAATGGTCCCAACTTGCCAAGGATAAAGCTGAAGAGCTGAAGGACAAGGGCGGCAAGGTCATTGAAGAAGGCCGGGCCAAGGTTGCCGAAACCATCAAGCCCAAAGAAAAAGCTGCCTAACTAAAATCCGAATTTAAAAACAAGAGGCTGGTTACTTTCTGACCAGCCTTTTTGTTTTACGAATTGCGGTTGGGATTTCGCCCAGAATATCCAACGCAGTCACGCTTTCCGGACCGCCCA
>CAYUSC010000059.1:2828-8575 GCA_964447265.1 uncultured Candidatus Brevefilum sp. | reverse complement strand
TCGCCCGGATGAGGGGTAAGGACCGTTTGGGCAGGTATTTTTTGCCACCACCCTTCAATTCGGCCCAGAAGTTTCAAACCATCCGCATCGAATAACACCGGTAATTTATTTGGGATCAATGGTAAAAAGGCATTCAGAAATTCTGAATTGGCTGGATGGAGACCCCACCCGGGTCCAACTACCAGGGAATCCGCATTTTTAAGCGCTTCCTGGAGTAGACCGGCACCCGATTTGTCATATCCATCCCCATTTTGCGGCAGGATCGTCCACACAGCTTCAATCAGCCTGCCGGCCAGGCTGTCACGGACCGGGGGCACGGTGGCAACGTTCACCAGGCCGCAGCCGGACCGGTAGGCCGCGTTTCCGGTCAGGTAGGCGGCTCCGGTGTATTGTTTTGTCCCCGCCACTGCCAGACAGGTTCCAAATGTCCCTTTATGACCTGTTTCCGGCCTATTAGGCAGGAATTCAGCGATTGTGTCCGAGTCCAGAAGGACAGGTCCGTTTTCCTTGAGATAGTTTTCAATCGGACCGATCCCGATATCAACAAGCCGGATTTGCCCTGTAAAGGTACTGGCGGATTCCCGAAGCAATCCCTGTTTGACCGCAGCCATAGTGAGGGTGAATTGCGCGCTCAGAGTCTGGTCCGCGGCTTCCCCACTATCACAATCAATCCCTGAAGGGCAGTCTACAGCGACCACCTGCACTTCCGGTTGCTGCCGGACTATCTCCTGAATTTGCGCCATAATGTTTTCCAGTGCATCTCGCACCGGGAGCTGGAAACCCGTTCCCAGCATGCCGTCCAAAAGGATCACCCCCGGTGCTAAAAAAGCTGCCAGATAGGCGAAGTTGGATTTCTCTGTCAAGTCAATGACCTCGCCGCTAAAGCTTTCATAGGCAGCGATCAGGGAATCACCTTCGCGGGGACGGACCAAAAATGCCTGGGTTCTAAACCCCTTTTCGGCAATTCTTGTCAGGGCAATCAGGGTATCTCCCCCGTTATTTCCGGAGCCAACCAAACCGGCCACGCCCTTGCTGGCATTCATGTTCGCAAGAACCCAATCCGCAACACCTCTGCCTGCATGAGCCATCATGGATTCATATGACATCCCTGCCTTATTGGCAGATTGCTCAATTGCCTTCATTTGCTGGACTGAGACTATCTTCATCGTGAAAATCCTTTGGATACATGCCTGATTCAATTATACAGGGAACGAGCTTTTTGCTTGACTTTTGGGATTCGATGTGATAATATAACTGTCGCTCGGGGGCGTGGTGTAGTGGTTTAACATGCGGCCCTGTCAAGGCCGAGACCGCGGGTTCAAATCCCGTCGCTCCCGCTAAAAAGTGCGAGGTAACCCTCGCACTTTTTGCTTTTAATCCTCAATTTCATCTCTTGGAAAACTTATTCAGCAGTCGTCTCATGGGTGATCATCTCGGCTCGCTCAGCCATCATTTGACGAAGCTTGGCCGAATCTTTTGGATATGTGATGTAAAAGAGGCTGAAGACGATGGCGCAAATGATCCAGGGGAAGGGAATGGTCCAGACCATTGCCTCTGTCAGTCCGATTTTATCCCCCAGATTGCCGGCAACCACACCGACAAGGGCGGCAAAACCACTCTCGATAAAGGTTGTCATCGAGAAGGCAGTGGCCCGCAGTTCAGGCGGAGTCACACCCTGCATCATAGGTTCTTTAGCGCCCTTTCCCGGCCAGCTGATCATCAAGGCCGTGACGAAACTTAGTGCGATGATCGCCCAAAGCGGCCAGGTTTCAGTTTGGGTGAAGAGGATATAGGTCAGAGGAATACCGGATACGATTGAGATCTGTCCGATGATCGTCCGGCCATATTTCGGACTTTTTCGATCCGCCCAATCACCCAGAAAACCGCCGATGATATTGGAGAACACAGTTCCAAAAACAATTCCGGCAAAAACAATAGTCGCCTGGCCCTCAGGGATATTCCGTTCATTGACCAGCCAGGTGATGAAAAATGAAGCCATCACCACCCAGGGCATGGATCCGGCCAGCCCCTGCGCAATGGCGACCCAAATGGTCGGGATCTTCAAGACTTTACCAAGATCTGAGAATTTGATTCCAAATTTCGCCGCATCCTTCTCGGTGATCTTGCCGGCAAGCTCTGGTTCGGCTTCACCGCGGACCGGTTCTTTCACAAACAACCACACAACCAGGCCGGAGATAACGCTGAAACCGCCCAGCAGGAAGTAACCCCATCGCCAGAGGTCGGGTGTGGCCAAAAAGCCGAGGCCGACGGTGGCAACAATGATACCGAAGATCCCGGTCGCTTCCAGCATACCCAGGGCTTTCCCACGGTCTTTTGGTGGAAAGGTATCCGACATAATTGAGAAAGTGGCGGGCATCAGACATCCCAAGCCAATCCCTGAGATTGCCCGGATGACCAATAATTGGCCAAAGTTTTGGGTAAGGCCCACGCCAGCCGTCCAGAGGCCCCAGATACCCGTTCCGAAGAGGATGACCATCTTGCGGGACATCTTATCAGAAATAAAGCCCCAAAATGGCGCTGAAAGGGCCTGAAGAAGGTTACGGATGGTACTGATCAACCCCAGGTTGCTGTAGGAAAGCCCCCAGAGCTTCTGTAAGGTCGGGAAAAGCACAGACATAGCCTGTCCCTCACCCTGATCAATAAAATAGCCGAACGACAAGGCTAACAGCGTTCGGCGGCGTTCTTTCTTCTTTTCCGGGCTAACTGCAATCGTTTCTGCGGTAGAAGCCATGATCTCTCCTTGATCCGGTTGATGTTTCAATATGGCAAAATTATAACCTGAAAGATATCGGATAAATTCAATTTAGGCACCGGAGATTTATCTTTGATAAAATAGAGTCGTACGAGAAAGTAAACAATAACAGGGAGAAATGATCCAATGACGCTCGATTACCTCAAACTCAATTTTCACCCAAAGGCGCAGCCTGCCTCCATCATTCAGCTTGGCGCTGCCCGCTTTACGGTTCTGACACCCATGCTGATTCGGATGGAATACGACCCGAAAGAAGTCTTTGAGGATCGTCCAACCCAGGTCTTCTGGTATCGAAATCTACCCACACCTGAATTTTCAGTTGAACAAAACGATGACTCCCTCAAGCTTGAGACAGAAGCCCTCCGCCTTGAATATCATCCCTCGGAAATCGGTTTCAACCCATACAACCTTGCTATTACTTTGAAAGAGACCGGGTTATCCTGGCATTATGGCATGGAGAATAAATCCAACCTGAAAGGAACCGTCCGCACGCTGGATGAAGTCAACGGCGCAACGGAATTGAAGCCGGGTCTTATCTCCCGTAACGGCTGGGCCGTTGTGGATGACAGTCAGTCACTGGTATTCACCGATGAGGGCTGGCTCACTCCCCGGAACTCCTCTGAGGGTGCAAAGGACCTCTATTTCTTTGGTTACGGCCATCATTACACGGATTGCATTGTGGATTTCCAGAAACTATCCGGGAAATCACCCATCATTCCCAGGTTCGCCCTCGGAAACTGGTGGAGCCGTTACTGGGCTTACAGCCAGGATGAATTAACCGGTTTGATGGAGGATTTCAAGGCGCACCAGGTGCCGCTTTCCGTCTGCATCATTGATATGGATTGGCATATTGTTGAAACCGGCAACGAATCCTCAGGTTGGACTGGCTACACCTGGAATTCCAAACTGTTCCCTGATCCGCAAGGTTTTCTGGAAGGGCTGCACGACCTAGGTTTGAAGACCGCCCTGAATTTGCATCCCGCATCGGGCGTCTATCCCCATGAAAAACAGTACTATGCCATGGCGGAACGGATGGGTGTTAATCCAAAGTCGAAACAACCCATTCCATTTGATATTGCCAATCCCGAATTTACAGAAGCTTATTTCGATGTCCTGCACCATCCGCTGGAGGAAATGGGCGTTGATTTCTGGTGGATGGATTGGCAGCAGGGCACCAATTCCTCCCTGGCAGGACTGGACCCCTTATTCTGGCTAAATCACCTGCATTCCTATGACCGCAATCGGGACGGTTCTCGGCGTCCTTTCATTTTCTCGCGTTGGGGCGGCCTGGGCAGCCAGCGCTACCCAATCGGTTTTTCCGGTGACACAATCGTCAGTTGGGAATCGTTGCAATTCCAACCCTATTTCACCGCGACGGCGGCCAATGTGGCTTATGGCTGGTGGTCTCACGATATCGGCGGCCACATGGGTGGCGTTGTGGAACCTGAACTCTACCTGCGCTGGGTGCAATATGGCGTTTTCAGCCCTATCCTGCGGCTACATTCAACCAATAATCCCTATCAGGAGCGCCGCCCCTGGGCATTCGATGCCGAAACAACCATCCATGCCACGCGGGCGATGCAGCTTCGCCATGCGCTGATTCCCTATCTCTATACGGTAGCCTGGAAGAATTACACCGATGGCATTTTGCCCATCCGCCCGATGTACCATCTTTACCCTGAGGAGACCAACGCGTATCTCTGCCCGAACGAATATGCCTTTGGCAGCGAATTATTCGTCGCACCTTTCACGACGCCTATGGATAAATCGACCCAATCCAGCCGGCAGGCCGTTTGGCTGCCCGAAGGTGATTGGTTCGACTTCACCTATGGTGACCGTTATCCCGGTGAAGGCTGGATCGCTTATTATGGCACTTTGGCGGATATTCCGGTCTTTGCCAAGGCCGGAGCCATTGTCCCCATGGGGCCGCTTACCGGTTGGGATAATATCGCCCCGCCAAAGGACCTGGCCATCCACGTTTTCCCCGGTGCTGATAATACATTCACCCTTTATGAGGACAATGGCGTCTCAACAGCCTATCAGCAAGGGCAATATACCGTCACTCGAATTGAACAGAGGTGGCAGGAAGACAGGCAAAAATTATTTATTGAGCCACCGGAAAACCTTGAGAAATTCTGCCTGAATGGCCGCACTTACCAGATAATTTTTCATGCCCTCCGACAACCGGATGATATTGTTGCCCGTCTGGACGGCAAAGAAATCGAAACGATAACGGAATTTGATGCTGAAAAGCGGATGCTCACCTTAACAGGGATTGAAATTCCCCCGGGTTCAACCTTTTCAATTGAACTTTCCGCTCAGTCAGGATTGATGGACCGCTCAGACCCGCGAAAAGCAAGGTTAGACGGCATGATCCAGCGTTTCCGGCTCGATACTTATGCCAAAGAACGCCTTCACCATCAATTGGATGAATTCCTGGCCAATCCAACCCTCCTGATTGGGTATGCGGATTATTTGTCCCAAGATCAACTTCTGGCTTTCATCGAAACCTGGATGGACACCCAGCCTGAGATCATTTCAAATGATCCGGCGGATGCTTTCAATCGGGTCATTAATCGGCTCTACGGCCATTAAAATTGTTGCTAGATAAACAGTTAATATTTATCAAGGGGCAGGAAGGAAATGGGCGCTAACCGTTCGGCGATCGTTTTTTATAATGAAAAGTCGGGTCAATGCACGAGCGTCCATCCCCGCGCCGAAATTGAGCAGTTCCTGGAAGATCATCATCTGACCTATGAGGTCCTTCTGGTTCCCCAGTCCAAAGATAAATTGCGCAAGGAAGTCACTATGCTCCTGGAACAAGGCGCGGATTTGGCGATCGCAGCGGGTGGCGATGGTACTGTTTCGATCGCTTGCGACCTGTTGATGGACCATGATCTGCCTCTGATTATTCTTCCGCTGGGCACAGGCAATCTCCTCGCCAAGGAATTACGCATCCCACAAAAGCTTGAAA
>CAYUSC010000059.1:0-2728 GCA_964447265.1 uncultured Candidatus Brevefilum sp. | reverse complement strand
TCACCAACAGCCGCCTGATCGCGGTCAATCCATTGGAATGGGCGGAGGATGTCTTCATTGATGATGGCGTTCTCGACTTGTTTATCGTCCGGGCAGCCAACCTGACGGATATTATAGGCTTTGTCCATTCCATCTTCACGAAAAGAATCTGGCAAAACCCCATCGTTCATCATTTCAAGATTCAGGAAAGCTGCACCATCGAGACAGCTCACTCTTTACCCGTGCAGGCTGATGGCGACCTGGTTGGAAAGACGCCGGTTGAAGTCATCGTTCATCCAAAATCCCTGAAGGTCTATGTTCCTTCAAGCGAAGTGGGTAAAATAAGATAAATTTGGTAGGAATAAAGAAGTTAAGACACACGAAAGGTCTGCGATGAAAAAATATAATTACATCATCATCGGTGGCGGGATGACGGGTTCCTCGGCTGTGATGGGGATCCGGGAGATCGATTCGACAAGTACGATCGCCATGTTCACCAGGGACAAATACGGTCCCTATAATCGCCCCCCACTTTCCAAAAGCCTGTGGAAAAAGGGAAAAGTGGCCAATATCATGCGGCCAATGGAGAAATTCAATGTTGCCCTTTTCCTTCAGGATAAAATCACCGCCATCCATCCCGCTGAAAAATGGGTGGAGAGTGAAAAAGGTGAAAAGTTCGCCTATGACAAATTACTCCTGGCGACAGGCGGGCACCCGAACCAGTTGAAGGACATGCCTGAAGGGATAATATATTTCAGAACCTTATCCGATTTTGAAAAACTCCGTAAACTCACCGAAAGTAAACAGGAATTCTGCGTGATCGGCGCAGGTTTCATCGGTTCGGAGATAGCCGCTGCGCTTGCCCAACAGGGCAAATCGGTTACGATGATCTTCCCTGAGATCGGAATTGCCGGCAGGGTTTTCCCGGATGATCTATCCAAATACATGAACCAATATTACGTGGAGAAAGGCGTTAAAGTCCTGGCGGGAAACCTTGTGAGGCGCGTAGAAAAGGAAGGGGATAATTACCTCGTAACCTACACAAACGCAGAATCAGGTGAGGAACTCACGGCTACCTTTGACGGCGTGGTGGTTGGCATTGGAATTAAGCCCAACATCTACCTGGCTGAAGAGGCTGGCCTGGCAGTTGATAACGGCATCCTGGTCAATGAATTTCTACAGACGGATAACCCGGATATTTACGCTGCCGGGGATGTTGCCAATTTCTACAACGGTGCGCTTGGCAAGCGGACCCGGGTTGAACATGAGGACAATGCCAACACGATGGGTATGCTGGCCGGGAAGAATATGACCGGTGAAAGCCTGCCCTATGACCATTTCCCCTTCTTTTACTCGGATCTGTTCGATATGGGCTATGAAGCCCTCGGTGAGCTGCATAAAGACGCCGAGATTGTCGAGGATTGGATTGATCCATATCAAAAAGGCGCTATCATTTACCTCGAGGAACAAAAGGTCAGGGGTGCGATCTTCTGGAACCTGTGGGGCAAGGTCGATTTGGGTCGCAAGGTCATTGCAGAGGGAAAAAGCTATACACAGGATTCAATCAAGGGGATTTTCACCCATCAGGATTGACCATAACTTCTATTGAACAAAAAAAGCGGTCTGGTGAAACCAGGCCGCTTATGCTTTATCAGGTGGATCGTCCGAAGTTGGTTCTTGGGCATTTGGCGAAGGGGGTGGCAGGATCGTCCCTATTCCGTCTTGATGGAATTGTTCCTGGACTTCCCGTGTCGTCCGGTTGATTTCGTCAATCGTCCGTTGGACCTCCGCATCATCCATTAATTTCTTGGGGATATCCTTGATATCCTTGGAGGTATTAACGATCTCCCGCCAAAATGGAGACTTGACGAAGTCCTTCACCCAGCGCCCAACGTCTCCAGCCAGCTCTACAGCCTTCTTGGGGCCAAGGATGATGAATGCCAGCAGGAGGATGAAAAGGAATTCAGGAACGCCGATATTTAAGATTTCCATCCGTTAATAGCGACTGGATCAGTCGTCGGATTCCTTGGTTGATTCAGCTTCGCTGTCTTGCTTTTCCTTTTCCTTTTCTTCTCCCGAAATGCCCTTCTTGAACGCACGAATGCCACTGCCCAGTTCACCGGCCACCTTACTGATCCTGCCGACGCCAAACACCAACAAAATGATCACAAGAAACAGCAAAAGTTCAGGCCATCGAATATTACCAATCATGATTGTTCTCCTTGCTTATCATTCTTAGCTAAAGCTGCTAATAGTATACTCAATGCAAATAAGAGTATCAATGGGACCATCAATATGATCATATTGATCGGGTCACCGGTTGGGGTAATGAGGGCGGCCGCAAAGGCGATCACGATGATGGCAATCCGCCAACCCTTTAGTAATTGCGCCGCCGAGATAATGCCAATTCTCGCTAAAACAAAGGCTAACAGGGGCATCTCAAAACTGATCCCCGACCAAAAGATCAGGCTGGTCACAAAATCGACGTAATCCTTCCACTTGGGCAAGACCTCCGGACCGTAGAATTGAACCAGGACCGGAATCGCATTTGGCAGCATCACCAGGTAAGAAAATCCCGCGCCGACCAGAAAGAGGATAACCGCAAGAGGTACTGCCAGCAAGACCCAACGCCGCTCAGAAGGATTCAGGGCGGGTTGAACAAAGAGATACAACTGTATAAACGTGAAGGGTAATGAAACGATAAAGCCGCCCAGCAGCGTCACCCGCATGAATACGCCGATATTTTCAG
>CAYUSC010000058.1:0-15107 GCA_964447265.1 uncultured Candidatus Brevefilum sp. | reverse complement strand
GAAGGTAAAGGCCGCCCTGACGATATCGATACACTTCGCTACCTATGCGAAGAAATTAACGAGAACAGTCTCTGCGGTTTGGGAAAAGGAGCTCCCAACCCAGTTAAGAGCACTTTGGAACACTTCCTGGACGAATACGAAGCCCACATCTATGAAAAACGCTGTCCAGCGAAGGTCTGCAAACCCCTGATCCGGTTTGAGATCATAGACGGAAAATGCACCGGCTGCACACTTTGCGCCCGGAACTGCCCCGCCAATGCCATTACCGGTGAAAGGCGAGAAACGCACGTGATTGACCCCGACACTTGCATCAAATGCGGTATCTGTGAACAACTTTGTCCATACGATGCCATCGAGATCTTTTAACCCGATTCGGATCCCCACCAGAGGAGGAAGGTAATGCCTGTCGAAGTCAAAGGAGGACAAGAAGTTCGAAGCTTCGTACGAACACTTGTCGAAGAGCAAGGAAGCGAAAAAGCTGAGCTGATTCCCATCCTTCATGAGATCAACCATGAACTGGGATACATTTCAGATGAGGCGATCCAGGAGTTGAGTGAACGGATGCACATCCCCACCAGTCACATCTTCTCCGTCGCAACTTTCTACCGCATGCTCTCAACGGAGCCACGGGGGCGTCATGTGATCCAATTCTGTGAGAGCGCACCCTGCCATGTGGCAGGCGGCCGCCAGGTCTGGCAAAGCTTGCAAAAAGAGCTTGACCTGGAAAACGGCGAGACCAGTGCGGATGAAAAATGGACCCTGATCACCACAAGCTGCCTCGGCGTCTGTGGGATTGGGCCGGTGATCATCATTGACCACGATATTTATGGCAATGTGACACCCGAGCAAGTGCCAAACCTATTGAAGAATTACGATTAGGAGAGATCTCATGAAAGCAATTCGTTCAATGGTATTGGTCTCGGGCGATCAAATCAGCCTGAATCATGGCGCTTTGGAAGTCTTCAATGCCCTGCAGCATCAATTGGCAGCCTTTGGCTTGGAAGAAGAAATAACCGTCTCCATGGTCAACGACGTGAACAAACCCGGACTTGACCCCCTGGTGCTGGTTTACCCCGATGCCGTCATTTACGGCGCCGTCACCCCCGAAGATGTCCCCCACATTGTTGAAGAACATCTCTATAAGGGCCGCGTTGTCGCCGAAAAACAAATCTCCCCTTATGACCTGACCGGTCGGATCGCCTGGCTTTCCGCCCGTAAAGGGACCCTGCCGGCTGAACACCGGATCGTTCTGAATAATGTGGGCTTGATCGATCCTGAAAACATCGACGACTACATCCTGCATGAAGGTTATGAAGCCCTCGGGAAGGTCCTCCGGGAAATGACACCCGCAGAGACCATCAACGAACTCAAAGCCTCCGGCCTGCGCGGCCGGGGCGGCGCTGGTTTCCCCACCGGCCTCAAATGGCAATTCGTGGCAGGCGCTAAGGGTGATAAGAAGTATGTAATCTGTAATGCTGACGAAAGCGAACCCGGAACTTTCAAGGACCGCCTGGTTTTGGAAGGCGATCCCCACGCCATCATTGAAGCCATGATGATTGGCGCTTATGCCGTTGGCGCTGATGAAGGTTTCGTCTATATCCGGGGCGAGTATCGCCTGGCCATCCACCGGATGCAAAAAGCCATCGAACAGGCAGAAGCCTATGGCCTGCTGGGTGATAATATCTTTGGCACGGATTTCTCCTTCAAACTGCACATCCATGCCGGCGCAGGAGCCTATATCTGCGGCGAAGAAACTGCCCTGATCGAATCGATCGAAGGCAACCGTGGTGAACCCCGGCCCCGCCCACCTTATCCGACCACAGCCGGGCTTTGGAAAAAACCCACCCTGGTCAACAACGTGGAAACCCTGGCAAATATCACAGCCATCATCCGCAATGGTGCCGCCTGGTATAAAGCCATCGGGACACCCTCCAGCCCCGGTACGAAGGTCTACACCATTCTGGGCAATGTCAACGTGACCGGCCTGATCGAAGTTCCCATGGGGATCACCCTCCGTGAGGTTATTTCCATCTATGGCAAGGGCATGAAAGATGGCGGCACCTTCAAATTAGCTCAGACCGGCGGCTCCAGCGGCTCCATCATCCCGGCCAGCCTGCAGGACACCCCCATGGATTTCGACTCCTTCTCAAAAGCGGGAGTCTCCTTGGGCTCGGGCGCTTTGCTGATCTGCAACGAAGATGTCTGCGTTGTGGACCTGGCTAAAGTGCTGCTGAACTTCTTCCGGTTTGAATCCTGCGGGAAGTGCAACCCCTGCCGGATCGGCAATCGTCGTTCTTATGAAGTCCTCTGCAACATCGCTGAAGGGGTCGGTACTGAACAGGATCTCAAAGACCTGCAGATGATGGCCGACCAGCTTTATCAGCTTTCCAACTGCGGCCTCGGTCAAACAGCCGGATCACCCCTTCGTGATATCCTGGCGCATTTCCGGGCGGAAGTTGAAGCCCATATCAAACTCAAAGTCTGTCCCGCTGGTGTCTGCCCCATGAGCGGCCACCGGGTCTACCAGATCGACTGAACAAGAAGTAATGGAGAGTCATTATTATGATCAAACTGACAATTGATGGAAAACCAGTTGAGGTACAGGAAGGGACGACCGTCCTCGAAGCCGCAGAACAAGCCGGTGTCTTTGTACCGACCCTCTGTCACCATCCGCAGCTGACGCCCTACGGCGGCTGCCGTCTGTGCATGGTTGATGTCGAAGGCGCTCGGACGCTTCAGCCCTCCTGCACCATGCCCGCCAGCGAAGGAATGGTGGTTAATACCAAATCCCAAAAGGTTCTGGATGCCCGCAAATTCGTCCTCACCCTGATCTTCAGCGAGCGGAATCATTTCTGCATGTACTGCCAGGTCAGCGGCGGCGACTGCGAACTCCAAAACCGGGCTTACGATGAAGGCATGACCCACTGGGACCTTCAGCCAAACTGGACACCCTACGATGTGGATGCTTCCCATCCCTTCATCGTCCTCGACAACAACCGCTGCATCCTTTGCCGCCGTTGCGTCCGGGCTTGCGGTGAACTCGTTGGCAACTACACCCTCGGTTTTGAGGAACGCGGCGCCAAGAGCTTCCTCGTCGCCGATTACGATGTGCCCCTGGGCGAAAGCACCTGTGTTTCCTG
Organism: uncultured Candidatus Brevefilum sp.; assembly: GCA_964447265.1. Taxonomy (GTDB): domain Bacteria; phylum Chloroflexota; class Anaerolineae; order Anaerolineales; family Anaerolineaceae; genus Brevifilum. The sequence goes on along the minus strand of CAYUSC010000058.1, from coordinate 11,967 downwards.
CGGCACCTGCGTTCAGATCTGCCCCACCGGCGCTCTGATCGACCGCCAAAGCGCCTATCAAGGCAAAGAAACCGAAGTGGATCATCACATCAGCGTCTGCACCGAATGCTCCGTTGGCTGCGTTCGCGATGTCCTCACCCGGGATAACCGCCTGGTGCGGATCGAAGGTGACTGGGATGCCGAACCTTCCCACGGATTGCTCTGTGATGCTGGTCGCTTCCTGCCATTGGAAGAGGATCGTCCCCGGGTCGTTACCCCTCGCGTTCGCAAGGATGGCAGCCTGAAAGCCGCCACCTGGGATGAAGCCCTCGAAGCCATTGCCGCAGGTGTGGGGGCCGGTAAAGGCCTAGCCGCCCTCGCTTCCACCAAACTTTCCGCCGAAACCCTGGCTTATTTCAAGTCCCTCTTCGCGGATAAACTTGCCGCAGATACCGTCACCAGCCTGGAAGAAGGCGCAGCGACTGCTTCTCTCTCCAAATTGGCGGATAAACTTGGAAAATCCTTTGAATCCTCACTGGATGCCCTCAAGAACACCGAAGCCGTTCTGTCCCTTGAACTGGACCTGGTCAAAGACCATCAGGTAGCCGGTTTCTTCATCAAACGCCAGCTCCAGGAAGGCACCAAGCTCTTTGTGGCAGGCAGTGAAGATCTTGCTCTTGCCGCCAATGCCAAAAGCCTTCTGCCACTCAAACCCGGTAGCGAAGCCGTTCTTCTGGTGAAATTAGTGGATGCTGTTGAAAATGGCACCGATGATAAACAACTCGCTCCCGTTGTGGCAGCCCTGAAAGCCGCCGAGAAACCGGTGATCGTTTACGGTAAGACCTTCGCCGCCAATGCGGACCAAATCGCTCTGGATGCCCTGTTGAAGCTCGCTGAACTGACCAGCGCAGCGCTCGTAGGCGTCAAAGGCAATGCGAACAGCATGGCCGCTGCCCAACTCGGTCTGGAAGCGCCCTTTAAGGCTGAGAAGGCTTCCGCCGCTGTGGTTGTCCTTGGTGACGAAGCCCCGACAGCCAAGCTGACCAAAGACCTGGAAGCTGTGCCCTTTGTCGTGGCACTCAGCGCCTATGAATCTCAACTGACCGGCGCAGCCGATGTCGTTTTGCCCGTTGCCATGTGGGCTGAGGAATCAGGCAGCTATCTGAGTATGGATGGAAGGCTCCAGAAAGCAATCAAATCACTGGAAGCTCCTGCAGGCGTTCCAACCACTCTCGAAACCCTTGAAAAAGTCGCCGGTGTGTTGAAAGTTCAGCCCGATCAGGATTGGAAAGCCAGCCTGATAGCCCGAACACCCACCATTCAGATCCAGGAAGCCTAAATCCTGCGATAAAATACTGGTATTGAGTCGAAAGGAAAAATTCTTATGACAAAACCCACTGTAGCCTCTGATTGGCTTTGCGGATGCGCCGGATGTCACATGTCCCTGCTCGACATCGATGAGCGCATTCTCCAGGTTGTGGATTTGGTGGACCTGCGGGCAACGCCGATCACTGATCTTAAAGAACCGGATGAAAAAGGTGTCACCGTCGGTATTCTCGAAGGCGGCATCAACAACACCTATAACGAAGAAGTTGCCAAACGAATGCGGGAACGCTGCAAGATTCTGGTCGCCCTCGGTGACTGTGCCGTCTTTGGCGGCGTGCCTGCCATGCGAAACTTTGTCGGCGTTGAATCCGCCCTGCAACGGGCTTACATCGATGCTGAAAGCGTTGATGCCGAAGGGCTGATCCCCGCCGATCCCGAACTGGCAGAAATGACCCGGGTACGCGCCGTAAGCGAAGTTGTGCCCGTTGATGTATTTATCCCCGGTTGCCCGCCCGATGCCGACGTGATTTTCTACGCCCTTGCCGAACTGGCTCAGGGTCGGATCCCGGAAATCAAGAACGACAAGCTGCATTGGCACTAGGAGGAACGAATAATGGTAGCTGAAAAAATCACGATTGAACCTGTAACCCGAATCGAAGGTCACGCCAAAGTCACCATTCATATGAATGATGCCGGCAGCGTGGACCATGCCTATTTCCATGTCAACGAATTCCGCGGCTTCGAGAAGTTCTGTGAAGGGCGTATGTACTTTGAAATGCCCCAAATCACACCCCGAATCTGCGGGATCTGCCCGGTGAGCCATCACCTCGCCAGCGCCAAAGCCGGCGATATCCTGATGGGCGCCAAGCCCCCCCGCACGGCTACGCTCCTGCGTGAACTCATGCACATGGGCCAGATCATTCAAAGCCATGGCATGCATTTCTTCGAACTGGCCGGCCCGGATCTGATCCTGGGCTTTGACGCCGATCCCGCCATCCGCAACGTGGTTGGCCTGATTGGCGCTGACCCGGCTCTGACCGTCCGTGCGGTTGAATTGCGTAAGTATGGCCAGGATATCATCTATCAGGTCGGCGGCCGTCGAATCCACCCGAACTTTGCCGTTCCCGGTGGCGTCAACCGAGCCCTGACCGCGGAAAAACGCGATCACATGCTCGCTGGACTGGATCAGTCCATCGAGACCACTCAGATCGGTCTTAAACTCATCAAAGACTGGGCTTCCGCCAATATCGAAGATATCGAAAAATTCGCCGTCTTCCATACCGGCTATATGGGCCTGGTGACGCCTCAGAACGGCCTGGAACTCTACGATGGCAATGTCCGCCTGGTGGACCGCGATGGCAAGCAGCTGGAATGCTTCGATGCCCAGGATTATCTGGACGTCGTTGCCGAACATGTTGAAAATTGGTCCTATCTGAAATTCCCCTACTACAAGAAGATGGGCTATCCGGATGGCGTCTATCGGGTGGGTCCTTTGGGCCGCCTAAATGCGATTGACCATATTGACACCCCACTGGCACAGGCTGAATTTGAAGTCTACAAGCAGTTGGATGGCGGTCAGCCGATCTTCCAGACCCTCTATTACCACTATGCCCGCCTGATCGAAACCCTGTTCGCCATTGAACGTGCCAGAGAGCTTCTGAATGATCCCGATATCCTCGGCACCGACATCCTCAACACCCACCGCAGCGATCCCAAAGAAGTGGCTGTGGGCGTGATTGAAGCCCCCCGCGGCACCCTCTTCCACCAGTATTGGGTCAAACCCAATGGTCAACTGGAACGGGTCAATCTGATCGTTTCCACCGGCCATAATAACTGGGCGATGAGTGAAGCGGTGGATTCAGTGGCAAAAACCTACGTCAAGGGTCCTGAAGTTCAGGAAGGCATGCTGAACCGGGTTGAGGCCGCCATTCGGGCCTATGACCCCTGCCTCTCCTGCTCCACTCATGCCATCGGTCAAATGCCGATCACCATTGATGTTTTCGATGCCCAGGGCAAAGTCACGCAGACATTACAGCGCGACTAAGCTGAACGGGTAAGTCTATCGTCGATCCCCTTCTTAACTGTTTTAGCTGAAGAAGGGGATCGTTTTTTTCTCGAAACCAACGCAGGACACGGATTATGCAGGCAGATACACTCATTATTGGCATTGGAAATTCGGATCGCCAGGACGATGGCGTGGGTTGGCATATCCTCAAGCAGCTCGCCGAAAGGTTGGGCGAAACCGTTCCGGATGACCCAGGCGAGATCGTCGAGGTCGAGACCGAGCAGGTTGATCTGATGTTTATTTTGCAGATCTATCCTGAACTCGCGGAAACCCTCTCCCATTACCAACGAGTTTGTTTTGTGGATGCCCACACAGCGGATATATCGGATGAAATCTCGTGGTCGCCGTTGAAACCTGAATATGAAAAATCACCGCTCACCCACCATATGGCGCCCAGCACAGTGCTATCCATAGGCGCGTCAATTTATGGAAAGATGCCTGAAGCGATCCTGGTCTCCGTGCGTGGATACCACTTTCAGTTTGAAAGAGCGCTCAGTCCTGAGACTGAAACGCTGGCTGCCCAGGCAATTGACCGGCTTTGGGATTGGATAAATCATAAATAAGGGCGCGTGACTGTTGTCACTTAGGCGAAATGACATAATACAATGTCAAAAAAAGCTATTCGGAAGTATGGTTAATAAATAGCTAGCAGCTGGGAATCACATCGAGTTATCATTAAGGGTTCAAATGCTCAATCAGGCAGATATTACGTCTACAATAAAATCAATCCCCTGGTTTCTTGAGCTTGCTCCTGAAAGCATCAATCGGCTCTCGGGAATCGCTAACCTCTGCTCATTTGATACCGGGGATATCATCTTCTCCGAAGGTGAACAGCACCCCATTCTGTATATCCTGCTGGAAGGTAAGGTCCTGCTCGAGAGTTTCGTTCCCGGACACGGCGTTTTGCCAATCTTTGTGGCTGAATCGCTGGATGTGATCGGATGGTCCAGTCTGACTCCAATGGTCCGTCAAAAAACCAGTACAGCCCGGGTCCTGGAATATACCGCCGCGCTGAGCTTCTCCGCCGAATCCCTGATGGAACTGTGTGAATCGGATTGCGAACTGGGATTCATCGTCATGCGCCGGATCGCGAATATTGTAGCCTCCCGCTATCTGAACCACAAGCTTCACCTTCTGGAACTGATTTCGGACCAGAGCAAATAATAATTCGCACCTGGGCGGCACTCCTAAAGCCACAATTTTTATCATAAAAGTATTATAATTAAGCGATGCACGAACTATCCGTAACCGAAAGCGTGCTTGAAATTGCCTGCAAGCATGCCGAAAAAGCACATGCGAAGAAGGTCACCGATATCTATCTGGTGATCGGCAAACTTTCCAGTATCGTGGATGATTCAGTCCAATTCTATTGGGATTTCGTCAGCAAGGGCACCCTCTGTGAAGAAGCCACCCTGCATTTTAAGCGACTCCCCGCTGAGTTGATCTGTTTGGACTGCAAGCATACCTACACTTTAGATGATGAATTAACCCCCTGCCCCCAATGCGGCAGCGCCAGGATCCGGGTGGTTTCTGGTGATGAATTCAACCTAGAAAGCATAGAAGTGCAGAGATAATGATGAGCGAAAACCGAATTAAGATCGTTGAAAAAATCCTGAATGCCAATGACCGTTTGGCCAATGAAAACCGCCAGAAGTTTGACAACGCTGGCGTTTACGCCATCAACCTGATGGCTTCCCCAGGAGCTGGTAAAACCAGCTTCATTATCAAAACCATCGAAGGCTTGATCGCGGATGGGGTTCAGATCGGTGTGATCGAAGGCGATACCGCCCCTGTGACCATTGATTCCGATAAAATCAACGCCGCAGGCATGCCCGCCATCCAGATCAACACCGGCGGCGAATGCCACCTCGACGCCGTCATGCTGGAAGGTGCGATCGACCAGATGGACCTCGCTCCCCTGGATTTGGTAGTCGTGGAAAACGTTGGCAACCTGATTTGCCCCGCCGCCTTTGAACTGGGCACTCACAGCAATGTCCTGATTGCCAGTATCCCGGAAGGCGACGACAAACCTTATAAATATCCCAACATCTATCGGGGTCTGGATGTCCTGATCATTAACAAAACCGACTTACTGCCCTATATTGATTTCAATATGGACTATTTCCGGCAGGGCGTTGAGATGCTCAATCCCGGCCTGACCACCTTTGCGGTTTCCTGCAAAACCGGTGAGGGCATTGCAGCCTGGTTGGAATGGCTGAAAGCCAGGATCGCCAAGTAAGTTTCGACTTTAATGGGAACCATCAGTCAGCATATCCACATCAACGGGATCGTTCAGGGGGTTGGATTCCGGCCGTTTATTTATAACCTGGCGCTTGAACACAACCTGGCCGGCTGGGTCTGCAATTCCGCCAGCGGTGTGGATATTGAAGTGACCGGCGAGGCTGACAACGTGACCGGTTTCACCGCCGCCATCCCCCTGCAAGCCCCGCCATTAGCCCAGATCGATTCAGTCGAAGATTGGTCCATTGAAGAGCAATTCGCAGACGGCTTTAAGATCATCCCCAGCCAGGACCAGGCAACGGACTTCATTCCCGTTTCACCTGATGTAGCCATTTGTGACGATTGCCGGCAGGAACTCTTTAATCCTGCCGACCGACGGTATCATTACCCCTTCATTAACTGCACCAACTGCGGTCCGCGTTTCACGATCATCAAAGAAATTCCCTACGACCGGCCCAAGACCACCATGGCCGGGTTCGAACTGTGCCCGGATTGCCGGGCGGAGTATGAAGACCCGCGTGATCGCCGGTTCCATGCTCAGCCAGTCGCCTGCCCGGTCTGCGGGCCGCAGGTTTGGTTGGAAGATGCTCAGGGAAATCGTGTGGCCGATAAAGAGGCTGCCATCCAGGCAGCCCGTCAAATGCTCGCTGAAGGCAAAATCCTCGCAATCAAAGGGTTGGGTGGTTTCCACCTAGCCTGTGACGCCGCTAACGAACAAGCCGTCGCAACTTTGCGTGGGCGCAAACACCGCCCCGCCAAACCCTTCGCCTTGATGGCATTCGATCTACCTACTATCGGTCAATATGTTGAACTGGATGAAGCATCTGAAAAACTGCTCAGCAGCCCGCAGGCGCCAATTGTCCTGCTTCCCAAAAAGCCAGAAACATCTTTAGCAGAGGGGGTCGCCCCCGGCCAGACCCGGTTGGGTTTCATGCTGCCCTACACCCCGCTCCACCTCCTCCTGCTGGAACCTGCACCTGGTTACCCATCAGCCCTGGTGATGACCAGCGGGAATCTCTCCGAAGAACCCATCATCCATGACAATCAAATTGCCCTCGAAAGATTGGCAGGGATTGCTGACGCCTTCCTGCTGCATGATCGCCCGATAGAAGAGCGGATTGATGATTCCGTTTTCACTATATTTCAGGGCCAACCCTATCCCGTACGGCGGGCGCGGGGTTATGCCCCCAACCCCATTCGGCTGTCAGAACCCGTACCGCAAGTCCTGGCCGTCGGGCCGCAGATGAAAAATACGATCTGCCTCACCCGTGAGAAATATGCCTTTCTGAGCCATTACATCGGCGAGATGGAAAACTGGGAGACCTACCAGGATTTCAAATCCGCCATCAACCACTACCAATCGCTCTTCCGGATCGTACCGCAGGTCATTGCACACGACCTGCACCCTGATTACCTTTCAACCCAATATGCGCTCGAACGGGCGGAACGAGAGGGACTCCCCGCAATTGGCATCCAGCACCATCATGCCCACCTGGCCGCGGCCGCACTTGAAAACCAAATTTCCCCGGACGAACAGGTTGCCGGGTTGATCTTTGACGGCACCGGTTTCGGCGCCGACGGCGCCATTTGGGGCGGCGAGGTGTTGGTCGGCAATTGCGACACCTTCTCCCGTCCATACCACCTCCAACCCCTCCCGCTGCCGGGCGGTGAGGTGACCATCCGTAAACCTGCCCGAATGGCGCTGAGCCTGCTCTGGGCGCTTGGGGTGCCCTGGGAAGACAACTTGGCTCCTGTTCAAGCGCTCAGCCCCATAGAAAGGGAATCGCTTCGCCACCAACTCGAACATCACATCAATGTCCCGCTGACTTCCTCCATGGGACGCCTGTTTGATGCGATCTCCGCCCTGCTGGGCGTGCGTCAGGAAGTGTCCTATGAAGGCCAGGCTGCCATCGAACTGGAGGCGCTGGCTCAACCCGGCGAATTAGGGTACTATTCCTGGCAGATTGAAAAGGATGAAATTCTCGTAACACCAATGGTCGCTGCCATCCTGGATGACCTCAAAAGAGGTACCAGCCCGGCGGTGATCTCAGCCCGGTTCCATAACACCATCACCCGGTTGGGATTGGATCTGGCGGAACGTATCCGCCAACAGACCGGGATAAAGAAGATCGCCCTTTCCGGCGGTGTATGGCAAAATTTGCGTCTGTTGGAAACGACCACAACGCTACTAAACAATAACGGCTTCACACCCCTGATCCATCACCAGGCGCCGCCTAATGACGGCTGCGTGGCTTTTGGGCAGGCAATGATCGCCGCTTATCGGTATTCACGCAATAAGGAGTAAATCATGTGTCTCGGAATCCCCGGAAAAATCGAATCGGTCTATGAAGACCACGGCACAAAAATGGCCAAAATTGATTTCGGCGGCGTTCTACGGGAAGCCTGCATTGAGGTCATCCCGGAAGCCAAGCCCGGCGACTGGACGATTGTCCACGCCGGTTTTGCCCTGAACCTGCTCAGCGAGGAGGAAGCCCGGGAAACCCTGGATATCCTCGAGCAGATGTCTGAACTGGCCGAATTGGAAGATCAGGAGCAAGGTGACTGAATCAACGCCCGATTTCCTCGCCGGTTACCGCAACGCTAAGTTGGTCAAAACCGTCCTGGCGGAAATCCGCCAGACCGTCACCCAGCCCTGGACTTTGATGGAGATCTGCGGGGGGCAAACCCACGCGATCATGCAATACGGGCTGGATCAGCTCCTGCCGGACGAAATAGAACTGGTGCACGGACCCGGCTGTCCCGTGTGTGTAACCTCCCTGGAATTGATCGACCAGGCACTGATGATCGCCCAACAACCGGATGTGATCTTCACCTCCTTCGGCGACATGCTGCGGGTGCCCGGTTCAACCCAGGACCTTTTCTCCATCCGCGCCGCGGGTGGCCAGGTCCGGGTGGTCTATTCCCCGATGGATGCCGTCAAAATTGCGGCTGAGAACCCCGAAAAGCAGATCGTCTTCTTCGCTATCGGCTTTGAAACAACGGCTCCCGCCAACGCGATGGCCGTTTTGCAGGCGGAAAAAATGGGATTGGACAATTTCTCGATCCTGCCAGCCAATGTGTTGGTTCCCCCGGCCATGCACGCGATCCTCTCCAGTCCAAGCAACCGCATTCAGGGCTTCCTGGCGGCGGGGCATGTCTGCGCCATCATGGGGTATTGGGAATACCCACCAATCGCAGAGCAATACCAAGTTCCGATGGCCGTCACCGGTTTTGAACCGCTCGATCTGGTCGAGGGCATCCTCCGGACCGTGAAAATGCTGGAAGAAAACCGGGTGGCCGTGGAGAACGCCTATCCCAGGGTGGTTACCTATGAAGGGAACAAAATCGCCCAGGCCATGCTCGCCAAGGTGTTCAAACCCATCGATCGTAACTGGCGCGGGATTGGACCGATACCCCTCAGCGGCTACGGCCTGCAGAACGCCTATCAGCGTTTTGATGCCACCCAGCGATTTGACACAGGCAGCATCCAAACCGAAGAATCCAAGATCTGCATCGCCGGACAGGTCCTGCAAGGGATCAAAAAGCCTTCGGAATGCCCGGCGTTTGGCACCCTCTGCACCCCGCAGACACCACTGGGCGCGCCAATGGTCTCCTCCGAAGGAGCCTGCGCCGCCTATTATCGCTATGGCAGGAAATCATCATGACCCAAAACGCATTTGAACCCGTCAACATGCAGGGGCCGGTCTGCCCTGTCCCCCACCACCACACAGACACCGTTGTGATCGGTCACGGCAGCGGCGGTGCAATGACCCGTGACCTGATCCGCAACATCTTTCAGTCCCACCTGGGCAATGCCTACCTCGAACAGGGAAATGACGCCGCCCGCATCGGACTGCAAGGTGAGGCAGGCGAACTGGCGATCTCAACTGACTCGCATGTCGTATTCCCGATCTTCTATCCCGGTGGAGATATCGGCCGCCTGGCCATTTGCGGCACGGTCAACGACGTCGCCATGCTGGGGGCTGAACCCGCCTTCCTTACGGCCGGATTCATCCTCGAGGAAGGCCTCCCCATGGAGACCCTGACCCGCGTGATTGAATCGATGGCCGCGGCCTGCGTTGAGGCCGGGGTTCAGATCGTTGCCGGGGATACTAAAGTCGTGGAAAAAGGGAAAGCCGACGGCATTTTCATCAATACCGCGGGCTTTGGTCTGATCCCGCCGGGACGAGACCTGGGCGGCCAATTGGCCCAACCCGGGGACGCCGTCCTGATCTCAGGCACCCTTGGCGACCACGGCATAGCCGTCCTGCAAGCCCGTGGCGATCTGGGCTTTGAATCCGGCATCCAATCCGACGTCGCCCCGCTCAATACAATGATCGCCGCCCTGCTGGAAGCCGTGCCGGAGGTCCATGTCCTGCGCGATCCCACCCGCGGCGGCCTGGCAACCACCCTCAAAGAAATCGCCTGCCAGAGCCAGGTCAGCATCCATCTGGATGAAGAAGTCATTCCGGTCAAACCCGCCGTTCGGACCGCCTGTGACATGTTGGGCTTTGACCCGCTCTACCTCGCAAATGAAGGCAAGCTGATCGTGGTCCTGCCTGAAGACAAAGTGGAAAAAGCGCTGGAGGCACTCCATCAAAGCCCTTATGGCATAATGGCTACGCGCATCGGCTCAGTTTCTGAAGCCGACCCCGAGCTGGTGCTCCTGAAAACACCCTACGGCACCACCCGTATCCTCGATATGCTCTCCGGGGAGATCCTCCCCAGGATTTGCTAAATCTTGCCCTTCCGCCCCTAACCAACTATACTTAGGGGCGATCCATTATAAACTGACGATGAAGGAATGAACATGAAAATTGATTATGTTGAGACGACAAACGATTTGATTACCCGCATCAATATCCACGATGCCTATGGCGCGCGCGATATTGATAAATGGATGCTGGAAGTCCTGCCGCTCAAACAGGGCATGGCCATTCTGGATGTCGGCTGCGGCGCAGGGAAGCAGTGCTTCTCTTATCTCGCCCATCTCAGCGGCAAGGCTGAGATCACCGGCGGCGATGTCTCCAAAGACCTGCTCGCCAAAGCCGAAGAGGAAAATAAAAAGTTGGGCAACCGGGTAACCTTCCAGCCCCTGAATTTCAACGAACCCTTCCCTTTCCCGGATAACACCTTCGACCTCGTCTCCTGCTCCTTCGCGATCTATTACGCCGAGGATATCCCCTTCACCATCAAGGAAATGCACCGGGTCCTCAAGCCCGGCGGCACCCTCTTCACCACCGGCCCCATGCCCGAAAACAAGCAGATGTTCTATGACATCATTAAAGAGGCCACCGGCAAGGTGATTCCCCCGATGCCCGGCAGCTCCCGTTACGCTTCCGAAATCCTGGGCTCCGTCAAAGCCACCTTCTCAAAGACAGAAGTCGTTGTCTTCGAAAATCCGCTGACCTTCCCCTCCGTTGAACCCTTCATTGCTTACACCCGGGCCAGCCTTTCCGAGGATCGCCTGCTCTGGAACGATTTCTTCCAGTCCAAAGAAGACTTTGAAGCCATTATGGGTGAAATTACCCAGGTCGCTCAAAAGTGGTTCGACCGGGACGGCAAACTCGTAATGACCAAGGTCGTTGGCGGGATTCTGGCAACAAAGTAGGCGGATATGAACCATAACATGACCTTTTTTGGTGAGACGCTGCTTTTCATCGGCGCTCATCCGGACGATATCGAGCTGGGCTGCGGTGCGTTGATCGCCGAAGTCGGCGACCGGGCCAATGTGGTTTGCGTGACCCTTTCGGACAATCAGGAAAATCCTGATCTGACCCATCTGGTGGGTGAACATCAAAACAGCATGGCCATTCTGGGAGTCAAGCCGGAAAATGATATCTTACGCCAGTTCACGACCCGCCGTTTCCAGGCCGCTCGGCAGGAAATCCTGGAAGAGATGATCACGCTCAAAAAGACCTACCACCCGGAAGTCGTCTTCGTCCACACTTCACAGGACATCCACCAGGACCACAAAACCGTGACCGAAGAGGCTTTACGAGCCTTCCGCGGCACAACCGTCCTGGGATTTGATGTCCTGCGGTCCAGTTATGGTTTCTTCCCCAATTTTTTGGTCGATGTCTCCGAACAAAGTGTCCGGACCAAGATTGAGGCCCTGCAAGCCTATAAAACCTATCAGGACCGCTACTACTTCGACGAGAACATCCTGCATGCCACGGCCATCCGTCACGGCGCCCTGGCCGAACGACCGTTTGCAGAAGGATTCGACATCCTGCGGATCGTCGGGGAATTTGGGCATTAAATTGTGTTGAATAAATCCTTGTAGTAAAAACGGGTGACCTTGTGAACTGCACCCACTAGACAAGACAGATAATAAAAAAGGCCTTCTGTGAGAG
>CAYUSC010000057.1:8383-15480 GCA_964447265.1 uncultured Candidatus Brevefilum sp. | reverse complement strand
GGCCGCCCTCAAGAAATTGGTCTATGAGGACAAGGTTCTGACCCAGGAAGAGGTTAAGCAGGCGATTGACAGCAACTTTGAAGGTGAACGCGGTGAGGAAATCCGCCAAATCCTGATGAATCGGGTGCCGAAATTCGGCGAGGATGAGGATTATGTGGACGAAATGACGGCGGAAGCCCTGAATTCCTACTGCGATATCATCCCCGAATATAAGAATATGCGCTACGGCCGCGGCCCGGTGGGCGGGAATTACTTCCCCTCCACGGTGACGATTTCGGCGAATATCACGGCCGGTGATGTGATCGGCGCAACCCCGGACGGCCGCAAGAGCCATGAACCGACGGCAGATGGCGTTTCACCCTCTCAGGGTAATGGCCGAAAAGGCCCGACAGCGGTGTTCCACTCTGTGGCTAAACTGCCGACGCTTAAAGTGACCGGCGGACAGCTTTTGAATATCCGTCTGACCCCTGATTCGCTCTCCACCGACGAAGGTGTGCGGAAACTCTCCGCCATGCTGCGTGGTTTTGTCGATATGAAGGGCTGGCACGTCCAGTTCAACACGGTTTCCACGGAAATTCTGCGGGATGCGATGGTGCATCCGGAAAATTACAAGGACCTGATCGTGCGGGTGGCCGGTTACAGCGCCTTATTCGTGGCTCTGGATCCCGGATTGCAGCGAGACATCATTGAGCGGATGGAACATGCCCTCTAAGCCTATGACCTCTCAGGAAGCAACGTCAAACGGTAAAATCGAAGGCTGGGTGCTCAATATTGAGCGCTACACTCTCCATGACGGCCCGGGGATTCGCACAACGGTCTTCCTGAAAGGCTGCCCGCTGCGCTGCCTGTGGTGCAGCAACCCCGAATCACAGATGGGCACCCCGGAAATTGTCTACTTTGAGGATAAATGCGTGGGCTGCGGGCGATGTGTGCCAGTCTGCCCCCAAAACGCCATTGTCCAGGATAAACCCGATGCACCGGTGAGGATTCTATATGACCGCTGTGACGGCTGCGGGCAGTGTATTGAGAGCTGTTACGTTGAAGCCCTTACCCTGGCCGGAGAGAAGATGACGGCCGAGGAAGTGGTGGCGATCGTTGAGCGCGATTGGCCGTTTTACAAGTATTCAAAAGGCGGTGTGACGCTCTCAGGAGGGGAGGCATTGGCTCAACCGGAGTTTTCTGCGGAAATATTTCGACAATGTCAGGAGAAGGGCATTCATACCGCCATACAAACCAGCGGCCAGGCATCCTTAAAGAGCCTTCAAAAGGTGCTGCCTTACCTGGATTTGGTGATTTTTGATATCAAACATCTGGATAATGCAACTCATCAAAAACTGACGGGTGTGGCCAACGATCAAATCCTGGAGAACCTTGCCTATATCAATTCATCCCGAATGCCAATCGTGATTCAGGTGCCGCTGATTCCTGGCCTGAATGATTCCGAAGAGAATTTGGCTGGACTGGCGCAGTTGGTCAAGTCACTGCCTTCGGTTTTGGGGCTTAGTTTGCTATCCTATCACACCCTGGGGACGACCAAGTATCGCTGCACGGGGCGGGAGTATGCTTTAACTGACCTGCCGAAAGCCTCTCAGGACTATCTGGAGGAAAAGAAAGCATATTTCGTTGATAAGGGCATCCCGCTTGTGGCATTTAACGGGTAATTCCCGGTTATCCAACAAACAAAGGGGTCCATAGACCTTTGCATGAGGTGATGAGGGTCGTTACTTTCCGTTAATTTCAATAAAATTCGTATAGCCATTATATAATACCAAATTAGATCTTATACCAATATCTAAAAAAGGGGGGACTGCAAAAAATTCCGCCTTTCCATTGATTCTATCTGCTTGTATACTGGAGAAAGAATTCAATATTCGATTTCAATCATCGATCAGGAGAGGTAATCTGATGAAACGACGGGGCGTCTTTATCCTTATCTTGGCACTGCTTGGCAGCCTATTGTCAGCGTGCAATCCTTCTCAGGCGCAGATTAACCAGCTTTCAACCCAGATTGCATATGAAATTTACAGTTCGCTGACACCAAACGTACCGGTCGCACCCGAAGAAACGCCGATGCCGACCGTCACTGAGGCAGCTCTTGAAGTTTATTCGGTTGATCCAATCACTGGATTGCCGGCTGGAACGGATGGGTACCCCTGGTGGAATGACAGCGTGTTCTACGAAATCTTCGTCAGGTCCTTTTATGACAGCGATGGGGATGGGATTGGCGATCTCAATGGGATCATCGAAAAGCTGGATTACCTCAATGATGGCGATCCGAACACAGATACTGACCTTGGCATCTCCGGGATCTGGCTGATGCCGATTTTTCCGTCTCCCTCTTATCACGGTTATGATGTGACGGACTATTATGATATCAATCCCGATTACGGTACCCTGGAAGATTTCAGCAACCTGCTTGATGAAGCCCACGCCCGGGGAATTCGGGTGATTATAGATTTGGTCGTGAATCATACGTCCAACCAGCATCCCTGGTTCCAGCAGGCCAAAGACCCTTCTTCACCCTATCATGACTGGTATATCTGGTCGGAAAACGACCCGGGATATACGGGTTCCTGGGGCCAACAGGTCTGGTTTCCGGTCTATGGCCAGTATTATTACTCAACTTTCACCTCCGGGATGCCGGATTTGAATTACAACAACCCGGAAGTCACCGCCCAAATGGAGGATGTGGTCCGGTTTTGGCTCGAGGATGTGGGGGTGGATGGGTTCCGGATGGACGCAGCCAAACATCTCATCGAAGAGGGCACGGTGCAGGCAAATTCCGCGTCAACGCATCATTGGTGGAAGGATTTCAGGTCGTTTTACAAGCAAATCGGCCCGGAAGCTCTGGTGGTGGGCGAGGTGTGGGATGACACATCGATTACTGCGGCCTATCTGCAGGGAGATGAACTGGATTTGTCCTTTGAGTTTTGGTGGGCTGGCGCAGTGATTGAGGCGGTTAATTCAGGAAATAATCTGCCCCTTAAAAACCAAATGGAGGCGTCTTATTCACAAATACCCGATATGCAATACGCCACTTTTCTGACCAATCATGATCAGGATAGGGTGTTGGACCAATTAAATGGCGACCAAAACCGCATGCAGGTCGCCAGTGCCTTGCTGCTGACAAGTCCAGGCGTTCCTTTCATCTATTATGGTGAAGAAATTGGGATGAAGGGGAACGGGATTCATGAAAGGATCCGACGTCCCATGCAATGGACGGGCGATGAGGCATTCTCCGGGTTCACGACAGGATCACCATGGCAGGGACTGGGCGAGGGGTGGATGATCTCCAATGTGGCGGATGAAATGGCGGATCCCGATTCCATCTGGGTTTATTACAGAAACCTGATCCAAATTAGGAACCAGCACACCGCTTTGAGGGTGGGGGAGCTGACTCTGTTCACCAGCACGGACGACGCGATCGTCAGCTTCTTGCGGGTGAGCGACGATGAAGCGGTTCTGGTCATTGTCAACCTCAGCGATCAGCCGGTGGATGAGGTTTGGCTGGCGAAAAGCGACAGCGACCTCGCAGAAGGGACCTATCAGCTCGTGCCTGTGCTGGGTTCGGGAGACTTTGCTCCGCTGGAGGTCACGGACAGCGGTGGGATATTCCATCTGATTGATTCACCGCAAATCGACGCCAATGGCGTTTATATTCTGCAGCTGCAGGCAGCCACGCCTTAAGAGGCGGCTCAGTTTATGAAATAGCAGTAATGGGATTATTGCTATAGAATGTAACATAAAATATTATATTATTATAATAATGGTTAGTGGCTGTGAAAAATGAAAGAATTACCGGATAACAATTCAGCATAGCGACTCTAAACGAGCACCAACCAGCAAGTGGAGGTAGGTGCAATCAATAAAATGACCCATGACCATTATCTTTAGCCAGTTCTACCAGATTTATTTGTACCTGGGATCTACATATGGACCGGCTTACTAAAAAGCAAGACCTGTTGGATCGATGAAAGGCTTGGCGGTAAACATTCACCATTTTACGAAAGTCTTTATTATCATTCACCAGAAGGCTTCTGGTGAAAGTTTAGTCTAAAATCGCAATAAAATGACGTGTGAAATCCCTTTAAAACCCTTATTATTGTTTATGAGAATAAGCATTTCCAATAACTATAATTATTAATTAAACATTTTCGTGTAGATTATTCTCGTGATGTAATTTTTTATCCCCACCTCCATATTATCACCAATTCCAAAAAGAGATTGTTTGGTTCCATTTGGCTTCGCTTTTCGGTGAAACCTCCCCTGATTTTTGGTGTTATCATCTGTGGTAAATTTCCATATCTCACAACTGCCGGAAATGGAGAAATCATGGCCCTTCGTCTCAAGGAAGTCCACACCAAGCGGGACTTATCACAATTCATCAATTTTCCCCTGAAACTTTACCGGAATAATCCCTATTACGTCCCTGGAATGGCTTCTGACGAGAGAAATACCCTGGATCGTGCCAAAAACCCGGCTTTCAAATACTGTGAGGCTCGCTACTGGCTTGCTTATAAAGATGGACGTCCGGTTGGCCGGATTGCCGGCATTTTCAACCCCAGGCACAATGAAAAATGGAATGCGCCCTACATCCGCTTTGGCTGGATGGATTTTGAGGATGATCCGGAGGTCTCGGCTGCCCTCCTGAGCGCCGTGGAGGCCTGGGGTCGGGAGAAAGGCCTGAAAGCCGCTCATGGGCCCCTGGGTTTCTCCGACCTGGACCGGGAAGCCCTGCTGATTGAAGGCTTTGATGAAGTGGCAACGCTAGCCACCCTTTACAATTATCCCTACTATGCAGACCATATGGAACGGCTGGGTTACCGTAAAGACACCGACTGGGTGGAATACGAGTTAAGCACACCCGAAAAGCTGGATGAAAGGATTTCCAAAGCCGCCCAGATCGTTTTGAAGCGTAACAACCTGCACTTACTGCAGGCTAAGAACAAGAGAGAACTTCTGCCGTATGCCTCGCAGCTTTTTGGCCTGATCAACGATGAGTACAGTCACCTTTATGGCTCAACTCCCCTTTCACCCGAAGAAATTAATCACTATACGAAAGCCTATTTTGGTTTCGCCCACCCCGATTTTGTTCCCGTGATTCTGGATGAAAACGACCAGATGGTGGCATTTGGCGTGACCTTCCCCTCCCTCTCCAAAGCGCTGCAAAAAAGCCGGGGAAAACTCTTCCCCTTTGGCTGGGCAAGGATCCTGCATGCCCTCTCCCACAATGACCGGGCCGACTTGTATCTGATCGCCGTTCAGAAGAAATACCAGGGACTGGGTGTCAATATGGTCCTGATGAACCAGGTCTGGGAAGCCTTTAACCGGCGCGGGATCAGGAAAATTGAGACCAATCCGGAGCTGGAAGATAACCTTAACGTCCAATCGCAATGGAAAACCATAGAAAAACGCCAGCATAAACGCCGGCGTTGCTACATCAAAGAATTGTAATATTTGTATTATATTGTAATATTTTTAGTTGAACGCTAATCTTCCAGGACTAAAACATATCCAATCACACCCGAACCGGCATGGACGGAGAGGCCGGGCGTGAATTCTTCCAGCAAATATTCTTGCGGAAGAGGCAGAACGGCGGCCAGGTCGTCATAAAGCTCCATCACGCCTTCCACATTGTTGACATGGAATAACCCAAGCTGGGTGATCTTTGTCCCCTTGGCTTTCTCAACCGCGATATCCACTAAGCGGGCCCGCGCCTTGCGCCAGGTGCGCACTTTCTCCAGCGAGGCCAATTTACCATCAATATTGGTCATAATCGGCTTGATATTGAATGTTTCGGCCATCCCGGCGGATAATTTCCCAACCCTGCCCCCCATTACGAGGTATTTGAGCGTTGGTAACGCGCCGTAGACATGCACTCGAGGCTTCATCTCCTCGATCTGCGCCACAATTTCGTCCGCACCGGCGCCCTCAGCGGCCAATTCGTGCGCCTTCAGTACCTGAAAACCTTCCGCCAGGGTCAGTTGAAGCGAATCAATAACCCCGATTTTCTTTCCGGGAAATTCTTTCGCGGCCATATTGGCAGCATCGAAAGTGGCACTGACCTTGCTGGAGCAGCAAATGCAGACAATTTGCTCCGCGCCCTGGTCAAAAGCCTTTTGAAAAGCCACTTGGAAAGCGCCCGGAGACGGCGCTGCAGTGGTTGGCAGGATTTGACGCTCATCAATCATCCCAAAAAGCTTTTCATCGCCAATATCTTCCCCCGTATAATAGGTTTCATCACCAAACATGATGTGAATCGGCACCTGAATGATGCCAAGCGACTCACAACGGGCTTTGGACAGGCTGGAATTTGTATCCGTAACAATAGCAGTCTTTGGCATGATCATTCCTTTTCAAATGTTTCTGGGGTTTTCTAAGTCCAATAAAGGGTTAAGTATTCTATAGATTGTAACCCAATATACCCGGATTAGTTGTTGAAAAAAAAAGAAACCCAACCTGCCGAAGCCGGTTGGGTTGTTCCATATTCGTTAGAAAAACTTATCCTTTGACGGCGCCAGCGAGCATACCCCGTACAAAGAAGCGCTGCAAGGCAAAGAAGATGATCATCGGCAGCAGCATCGACAGGAAGGCTGCGGCCGTCAGAAGCTGCCAGCCAGCCCCGAGAGAAGTGACCATATTGCTGATCTGGTAGGTCATCACGGGCTTCGTACCGCCCAGGAAAACCAAAGCCACCAGCAGGTCATTCCAGACCCACAGGAACTGGAAGATCGTCAGCGAGGCAATCGCCGGCATGGCCAGCGGAATGGCCAGTTTGCGGAAGGCCGTCCAATGCGAAGCGCCATCCAAATAGGCCGATTCAAACAGGTCTTTTGGCAAGCTGCCCAGGAAGTTACGCATCAGGTAGATGGCATAGGGCATCCCAAAACCCGTATGGAACAGCCAGACACCCCAGAAGGTGCCATTCAAGTGCAATTTGGCATAGATCCTGAGGATTGGCACCAGGGTCATTTGCAGGGGGACGACCTGCAGCCCCACCAGAATGGCAAAAAGCAGGTACCGCCCCTTAAAGTCGAGCCAGGCGAAGGCATATCCGGCAAAAGAAGCAAAAAGGATCGGCAAGACCGTGGCAGGCA
>CAYUSC010000057.1:0-8283 GCA_964447265.1 uncultured Candidatus Brevefilum sp. | reverse complement strand
GTGATCAGCAGCCCCAATGTCGGGACGATCCAGATGATCAGGACCAGGATGGTGATGGCATGCAGCGGGATCTTATTCAAAACGTGGTTGATTTTTGCCCGTTTCATCGCATTGCCTCCTGTGCCATAAAGCGCTTAACGTTCATGAAGATAAAGGGCACGATCGCCAGGATCAGAACCACAGCAATGGCCGTTCCCCTCCCCGTCTGGAAGTTCTTGTACATCTCTGTGTACATCCGGTTCGCAATGACCTGGGTCTTGAAATTGCCTCCCGTCATCACATAGACGATATCAAAGAGCTTCAGGACGTTGATCACCATGGTGGTGATCACCACCACGACAGTCGGGGAAATGATCGGCAGCATAATCTTGAAAAAGACCTGAAATTCATTCGCACCGTCGATCCGGGCAGCTTCCAGAAGTTCTCCCGGGACGGATTTCAGCGCCGAGGAGAGAACCGTCATGCAAAAACCGGTCCACATCCAGACCCCCACAATGACCAACATGAATGTATTCAACCCCACTGTGGACAGGAAAGCCACAGGATCAAAGCCCAGAGCGGTGATGATCGCATTAAGCAGGCCTATCTGAACCTGCCCCGTTCCATAGCTGTACATGAATTTCCAAATCACGCCAGCCCCCACGAATGAGATCGCCATCGGCATAAAAATGATGGATTTTGCCAGCGATTCATACTTCACCCGATCCACCAACACGGCAACCAGCAGGCCAAGGATGACCGTGCCGGAGACCATGAAGACGATCCATTTCAGGGTGTTGCCATAAGAAGAAGTCCAAAAAGATTGCCAGGTCGTTTGAAAATTGGTTGTATCCAGTTCGGCCGTCAAGGCGTAGTGGTAGTTCTCAAAGACGCCCCAACAGGGCTGACCTTCTCTACAGGTCGTCGCAGCGGAGGCTGTGCCGTCCTTATTTTGGAAGCTCAGCGCAATCGTGTTGATCATTGGATAAACAATAAAAAAACTCATTACGATGAGCGCGGGAAGCAAGTAAAACCAAGGGGTCAGTTTTCCCTGCTTCATGACCGCAGACACTCTGGGTTTTGCCATAGTTCCTCCAAGTACAATCAGAGGTGCTGGAAACCAGCACCTCTGACAGTTCGTTCACATTACGTTTTTACTCAGCTAAGGCGTCGGCTTGCACCTGCGCCAGATTGTCCAGGATGGTGTCGATGTTGCCACCATTGACGTATTCGGTGATGCCGGCAAATTCAGCGCTGCCGAAGCCACCGGGGATGGAGTCGCCAATATCGGGGGTGAAGCCGGAGGCGTTGGCCAGGATTGCAGCCTTCATCAGCAGGGCCGCGTCGGTGTAGGCCGTCTCACCAGCCATGTTCGGGGTCAGGTCAAAACCGACCTGCGCCCATGTTTCGCCACCCAGCGTGCTGCTCAGGTAAGCAACCAGAGCCTTGACGGCGTTGGAGTCACTGAAGGACATCATCCAGTCGGAACCGCCCTGCAGGCCCTGAGCGCCAGGAACGCCGAAGAAGGCGTAATCCTCGCCAAAGACCAGGTCGGGATAGGTTTCCAGGATTGTGCCGCCAGCGAAACCGGACTGCTTGACCATCATGGCCTCAGCGGGTGTCGAGAAGACTTTGAGGATAGCATCGTTGAAACCGATTGAGACGGTGCCAGCTGCGCCGCCAACGGTATAGACATCACTCGAAGCCCAGGCGCCGTAGGTTTCCCAGGCTTGTTTCACACCAGCATCATTGTAGGCAATCGAGCCGTCAATAATGCCGTTGACATAGTCAGGACCCTGCTGAACAAGCATGATATCCTGAACAAAGTCGGTGCCGGTCCAGCCAGTGGCGTCGCCGGATTCCATACCGAGGGACCACGGAACCACGCCATCGGCAACCATTTGCTCAACCAGAGTATTCAGCTCTTCCCAGGTGGTGGGAACTTCATAGCCGGCGGCAGCAAAGTTGGCGGGGCTGTACCAGATCAAAGTCTTGGGGTCAGCCTTGACAGGCAGGCCAAGCCAAACGCCATCAACGGAACCGATCGTCTGCCAGTATTCAGCATAATTTTCTGCATGGACGCCCAAATCGGTCATGGGGACCAGGAGAGCCTGGTACTGGGTCAACTGGGTCACGTTCCAGAAAGTGATATCTGGCGGCGTACCAGCCTGGACACGGGTGTCCAGCAAGGCCTGGTCACGTGTTGATTCAGGTTCAATGACCACACCGCAGGCCTCGACGAAGGGAGCGAGAATCGCGTTAAGATTCTCTTCTTCGACACCGGACCACTGATAGAGCATTGTGATCACATCACCAGGCTCCGCACCCATGCAGTCGATGTCAGAAGTAACCACTTCCTCGGTATCAACGACTTCTTCTGAGGGTTCAACAGCTACTTCTTCTGTTTCGACCACATCATCGGTGGGAACGTCGGTCTCGGTTGTCGCAGGCGAACAGGCTGCCAGGACAAACGCGAAGACCATTAACACAGAGAGAATTGTTAATGCGTGCTTCTTCATTTATTGTGCCTCCTTAAAGGTTGAAAAGTTGATTAGGTTCTCATTCCTATTAACCGAACATCAATAATAGGTTAAGAGGGGCTGATAAATCGTTTTACTAATTATGGTTCTAAGCCTGGAGGGGTTGGCGATATTGCCTTTTCTTCCTAAAATATTGCCTCATTCCGCTCCTATAACCTATATTGTAATCGAAAAATGGTCATCTTTGCAAGTTAAATATTTAAAAAATACCCTCGAATTCACATAAAATAACTGATTTTGCAAAATTATGAAACAACTCAACCGGCCAACACCTGGTAAACGACATGATAAAACGTTTTACTATGCCGTTTTATCCGGTTATCTGAATGTTAATGGAATACTTGATTCGGAAAACAATCTTATTTAATCGGTGATGATCCTCATAAGCGCGATGTCCAATCAGCTTAAGGCCGTTTTATCCCCTCCATCCACTGTGCCCAATGTGGTAGAATCTTGCCGGGATTGAAACAATAACGCGAGTACACCTCTAGCGAGACGAGAATGAGCTTATGACAACCTCCCCTTCAATGCAGGTTCTTCTGGATGGCCGGGTCCTCTTTTCCAGCGATGGAAAATGGCTCTATCCCCTCTTTGATTTGGAGGAATACCTTGGGGACCACCCTGGGATGCTGAAAAACGCCACCATTTGGGACAAGGTGATAGGCAAGGCAGCCGCCCTCCTGATCCTGCGCCTGGGTGGAAATCGCGTTCACGGGGTATTGATGAGTGAATTGGGCGCCGAAACTCTGGAAAAAGCCGGCGTTGCTCACTCCTTTGATACCCTGGTGCCCCGGATCGACTGCCAGACCGAGGAGATCCTGAAAGATATCATTGACCCCGACGAAGCTTACAAAATCCTTTGTGAGCGAGCCGGCAGGTGCAAATAAGAATACGATTATCTTATAATTATAAATTGACTACGCGAATTTATTCTAATTTATGCAGAATCACTGCCCCAAGGCCGGTTAAACCAAAAGACCGTCAGTAATTGACTGGCGGTCTTTTTCTTTTATTAGCACACGTTTACCGGATGATTCTCGGCTGGATCCACATCCCAACGTTCTCGGCAGCGGTCGTGTGGTTACGAACCATTAAGATGAAGGTCACATCCTTACCCGCCAGGGAAGAAAGATCCACACTGACGGAATTCATCTTACCTTCGTAAACCTCATACCAATGCGCCAGGGACTTCACCGGACCTGTTCCAATCCTATAGAGGAGTTCAAAGCGCAGGTCGCACTTATCAAATCCGTTCATACAGCCAATCACTGCCTTGAAAACATCCCCGTCCTTGACTTCAAACGCCGGGTATACGCCTACAATTTTGCCGTCTTCGGAGTCATTATCCGGGCTGGTGAAGATTGCGGCCTCATTTTCATAGGTGCCATTTTCACGGGTGGGTGTATTGACCCGATAGACGAACCCGGTTTGATTATCATTTTCCGTGCCGGGACATGGCAGGGGATTTTTCTGGTTACTGTACCAATCCGCATCACAATATTTGTCCACAAAGTTATAGACAACTGTAGGTGTAACGTTGATTTTGACCCAGAAAGCGCCATCCCCGTCATCGCCAATCCCAAATCGATTGCCATTGGCATCTTCGAGCATCCAGAAGCCCTGATAGGTCCCTACGGTTGTCGGAGCTTCCATCAGGACATAGAGGTCGATCGTCTCACCCGGTTTTACGGTTTCGGTGAGACCAATCCGGGTTGCGGCTCCCATGCTCTTCCCTTCCACAAAGACCAGATCATAGTCCGTGGTCCAGGTGCAGGAACCGACATTCTTCAAACGCCAGCCTTTGGTGATCGCCTCACCCGAACTGACGGAAGCGCCATCCGCAAGCGACAGATCCTTTATGAATTCTGCCATGTTGCAATTCACCTGAGGCGGTTCCTCAGTCGGCTGCGCGGTGGCTGTCGGGGGGACAGCAGTGGCAGTCGGGTTTGCAATTGCCATTTGGGTGGCCTGGGCTTCATAGGCGCTCAGGGTTTGTTCGGCCTGGAACGCCTGCAGGGTTTGGGCGGCGTAGGTCGCGACCTGGTCCTGAACATCAGGCTCATTCTGACCGATACAGGCGGAGACGGTTACCATAATGAGAATAAAAGCCGTCAGGCTGAAAAATAAACGCATTCTTGAGGTTTTGGAAATTTTCTTCATCTCGTTATTCCTTTCACCAACTATGACGTTATCGACCTGAGATTTGTTCCAGATTTTGGTTTGAGCTGCATCGGATCTGTAATGACAGGATGATATTCATCCACCGTTGTGATTTTCCGAACATCTCCCCAAGAAAAGTTCCCTCTCTTCAGTATATATCAAATCAGGATGAAATAGTAATATCCTTTTTCGCTCCCTTCGAGTATCACTATCTTAATTTTCCCAGATGTGACCCTGGTCATTTATCTCCGGGTTTCTCTGTTGCGTTAACATTGGAATGTTTCGGAGTATAATTCCTGAAACAAGTCACTGGAAGGAGTTTTAATTTTGAAAATCGCATTTATAACCGATGACGGCAAAACCATCAGCCGGCATTTTGGCCGAGCAGGCCACTATCTGGTCATTGAAGTTGAAAACGGCAAAGAAATTAGCCGCGAGATGCGGGATAAACTTGGCCACAACCATTTTTCCCAGCAGGGTGAACATCACGACCATAACAGCGGCGGCGGATCCGGAATGGGGGCTGAATCCCACGGCAAACACCAAAGTATGGCTGAGGCGGTCAGCGATTGCCAGACCCTGATCTGCGGGGGCATGGGCAGGGGCGCCTATCAAAGCATGCAGGCCCTTGGCATCACCCCCTTGGTGACCCAGGAATTTGAGATTGACAAAGCCCTGGAGGAATATCTCAAGGGCAGCCTGACCGATCACATCGAAATGCTGCACTAATCAACCGAAAAACAGCTCGCGAGTAACTCGCGAGCTGTTTTTGATTCCGGATTAATGCTCCCTTTCGGATATGATTATCCATATCCGGGCAACATCCCCCAGCAAAGAGCAGTATAATCGTTGGTCAACCTCCTTGCACGGGTGAAAGTTCACGCTTCACTTTCTCCGATTGTTCGAGAGGTCAAAAATCCATCGTAAACATCATCATGACCAGGCTATATCATGAATAAGACCTTGCAATCTTTCCCGTTATATACATTCATTTTCCCCGCCATCATTGTCCTGATCCTGGTGGCAAACAATCTGGGCCAAATGCAGCTCGGCGCGGCCTGGCGGCCCTTATTGATCAGCGTTTTATTGGCTGGGGGCGTTTTTCTGGTGGGATGGGCTGCGCTCCACTCCATTATCAAAGCCGGATTGCTGGCATTCATCATCTCATTTTTTATCCTGACTTTCGGGCATTTCTATGAAGTGATGGAAAGCCGGGTGATCGGTTCCTGGGTGGTTGGAACGCCGCTTTATATGGGTATTCTCTGGGGGCTGCTGTTTGCCCTGGCGATTTATCTTTTGCTATTCCGGCTAAAAGATTACCAGACGCTCACTCAGATTCTGAATATCGTCACCCTGATCATGCTGGCAGTCCAGCTAGGCCGGATCGTCGTTTTTGAGGTCCAGGTCGGCATCGCCCAGGCTCATGCCGGGCAGGATTCGGGTGAAACCACCTTCCTGCAACCGGAGGATATAGACGACCTGCCGGATGTTTATTTCATCCTGCTGGATAAATACGGCCGGTCGGATGCCCTGGAAGCCTACTTTGATTACGACAATTCTGAATTCATCGAGGGTCTCGAAGACATGGGGTTCTGGGTGGCCGATTGCAGCCGCTCCAATTACTCTTTCACCGTGATGTCCCTGGCCTCGGAACTGAACATGGATTATGTCTATAACCTGACGGATGACCCCGACCTGAAGTCCACCTCCGCCCTGATCCAGAACAACCGGGTCTTTGAGGCTTTTGAAGAATTGGGCTACACCACCGTCGCCTTTAATATGGGCTATTCCTGGGGCAATATGAAGGATGCGGACTATTATTTCGACAGTTTCCCGGAAGATATCAATACTTGGGAAATGGATCCCTTCGAGCTGCTGTATCTTAAGAGCACACTGGGCCGGCTGCTTTTCACCCAATCCACCGACCTGGGCGCCCAGGTCACCCTGACCGATATCGAGCGTAAGGCTGCCCGCACGACCCTGATATTGGATCTGCTGCCTGAAATTCACCAATTGTCCGGGCCGAAGTTCGTCTACGCCCATATTATCAACCCCCACCCACCCTATGTCTTCAATGCCGACGGAACCCTCAACGAAAATGCGGAGGATACGGCGGAAAGCGAAGGCTATCCCGCTCAACTGGCTTATCTTGAGCCGCGCATTCTGGATGTTGTTGCTCAAATCCTCGCCAATGCCGATGAGCCGCCAATCATCATCATCGAGGGCGATCATGCCTTCGGTAAGCAGTACGTGACCTCCAACCTGCTGGCCCTTTACCTGCCGGATGGCGGCGACGAAGGCCTGGATGACCACATGACGCTGGTGAATCTCTTCCCCATGATCTTCAACACCTACTTCGGCACGGAGATAGAGTACCTGCCCGATGAAAGCTATACCCACACCAAGGAATGGTATGAATCGGTGCTGCTGGATGAGTGGAATGAAGATTGTGTAATTGATCCGGAAGAGTAATTCTATTTTCTGGACAATAAAAGCCTCGGATTAGAATCCGGGGCTTTTTATTTCCCAAAGTGAGGGATAAGAATAATTATTTCCTTATTTTCATTATGGATATATTTCGATAATACCATTTGCATTATTATCATTAATCGTCTATAATGAAAATAATAATTTCCTTATTTTCACTTTGGCACCTATGAACACCTCCGATTTCACACCCCAAGCCCCCGGCAGGCTCATCCAGACACCCACCGGCTATACCGCCTACCTCCCCAACCCGCTTCCACCGGCGCTGGACCTCTCCAACCGGCTGATCTCCGCCCTTTCCCAGGCGGAAGCCCGGCTGGCAACGCTCGAAGAGGTCGGAAAGACCTTCCCCGCGCCGCAGATGGTCGCCCGCCCCTTCATCCGCAAGGAAGCGGTGCTCTCTTCCCGGATTGAGGGCACCCGCACCTCCTTTGAAGGTCTCTTATCCTATGAGGCTGGGCTGCGCAAGCCCGAAAATGACCTGGTGGACGCCCGCGAGGTCCAAAACTATGTTCAGGCGCTGGATTTCGGCCTAATGCGGCTCCGCACCCTGCCCCTCAGCACCCGTCTGATCCGGGAGATCCACGAACAGCTGTTGGAAGGCGTTCGAGGTGAATGGATGACGCCCGGGGAGTTCCGCCGCAGCCAAAACTGGATCGGCAGACCGGGTGCAACCCTCGATACGGCCCGCTACGTCCCCCCACCCGTCCCGGAGATGAAATCCGCCCTGGTGGACCTGGAAAATTTTATCCACCGCGGCTCTGAGCTGCCGGATCTGGTGCGGATTGGCCTCGTCCACTATCAATTTGAGGCGATCCACCCCTTCCTGGATGGCAACGGCAGGGTCGGCCGGCTGTTGATATCGCTCCTGCTGGTTGCCTGGGGCAAGCTTTCCCTGCCCCTGCTCAACCTGAGCGACTATTTCGAAGCTCACCGGCAGGCTTATTACGACAATTTACTGGATGTAACTCAAAAAGGCGCCTGGGAAAAATGGCTGACCTTCTTCCTGCAGGGCGTCGCCGCTCAGGCGGAAGACACCACCCGCCGAATCCGGCAATTATTGAACCTGCGCAACCAGTATCACCAGTTATTTGCAGATGATCGGAACCGCCGGAAG
>CAYUSC010000056.1:0-15503 GCA_964447265.1 uncultured Candidatus Brevefilum sp. | reverse complement strand
CAGCAGCATCCCGGTTGTGTTCGTGCCCCTGATTGGGGAGGGTGGCTGGAAAAGCGACCCATTGGATTGAACGCAATGGAATGTGGAGTGCTCTGTTTTTGAGTGGATTAAAATCCGACAACGCAAAGATTATTGAGGGCACAGGCAAACGCTGCGCACTCTATAGCGATTGCCCATTAACGATTTGATGTGGTATACTCCATCAGTCTAAGTTGAACAATTGAGATTTCAACAGGCCAGGGCTTACCCTGGTTTTATTTTGCAAAAAGCCGCTCCATGTCATTTAATGGTGTTACCGCATTGCGGATGAAGGAGCGGACACGGTGGTACCACTTACACCGTGCTACTCGATACACCCATTAAGGACAATGTTGTGAAGTTTAGTATTTTTAATTTTAATCCGCAGATCAATGCGGGCATCAACGCGGCTGGCTATGAATCGCCAACCCCCATTCAGGCTCAGGCGATCCCCGCTATTCTGGCGGGTAAGGACGTCCTCGGTCTGGCCCAAACCGGCACCGGCAAGACTGCCGCTTTCGCTTTACCCATCCTCCAGAAGTTGATGAAGGGCAAACGAGGGCGGGTCCGCGCTTTGGTGCTTTCGCCCACCCGCGAATTGGCTGAACAAACTCATACGGCTTTCAAACAGCTTGGCAGCAAGACAGGCTTGCGGATGGTCTCGATTTATGGCGGTGTCAGCGCCAAGAACCAGATCAACCGGCTGCGTCAGGGCGTGGATATCGTGATTGCCTGCCCCGGCAGGCTCCTGGATTTGAAGGATCAGGGTGAAATTGATCTGAGCAAGGTTGAAATCCTTGTCCTGGATGAGGCCGATCATATGGTGGATATGGGTTTCCTGCCGGATATCAAACGGATTATCAGCGCCTTGCCGGAGATCCGGCAGACTTTGCTTTTCTCTGCAACGATGCCTGAAAAAATCCGAGACCTCGCCACCGGCATGATGGACAGCCCGATTGAAGTGGCGGTGGATTTCGAAAAACCGCTGGATCAGATTGACCATGCTATTTTCCCTGTCGAGAACAGTAAGAAATTGGAAATGTTGATCCACCTCCTGCATAAGCAAAGCAGCGATCAGGTGTTGATCTTCACCCGTACAAAACACCGGGCGACAAAACTGGCGGAACAGCTATCCAAGGCCGGCTTTGCCACGGCTTCGCTGCAGGGGAACCTTTCCCAAAACAAGCGCGATGCCGCAATGCTGGCTTTTCGCCGGGGAAAAGTGAAGGTGCTGGTGGCGACGGATATCGCGGCCCGAGGAATTGACGTGGTGGATGTTTCCCATGTGATCAATTACGACGTGCCGGATACTGCCGAAGCCTACACCCATCGCACAGGACGCACAGGCCGGATGGAGCATCTTGGCACGGCTTTTTCGCTGGTGACGCAGGAGGATCTTGCGATGGTCCGTTCAATCGAGAAACTGATGGGATTGAAATTGGAGCGCCGAAACGTGGATGGGTATACCGTTCGCCTGAATGACCCCAGACAAAACGCCCCCGCAAAAAAGCAGGGCAGGATGTCTCGATCCAATCAGAAGAACCGCTATCGCTCAAGTGCAAAACAGCAGTCATAAAAAAGAAAGGTCTCTCAATTGAGAGACCTTTCTCTTGAAATTGCCAAACGAGTTTATTCGGTGATCTGAAGATCGTCCTGTTTAGGCGGAAACGCTTTGGGGCTGAGCAGAAGGACTACTGCGAGAAGGATCATTGCCAAACCGCCAATCACTCCGGTGGGCGCAGGACCCAACAATGAAGAGGGGCTGCCTTTGACCAGCAGGATCCCAATCGCAGCGATGCCGTTCAGCGCACCATGACCGATCACTGCCGGCCAGACGCTCTGGGCCTTGATGGTCAGCCAGCCGAAGATCACTGCCAGGGCGGTTGTGAATAAAACCATTGCCAGTGGTCCAAGGAACGGTGCTCCGAAATAATCCAGCCCGTAGTTATAACCCATCAGGATCACCGGCCAGTGCCAGACGCCCCAGATGACGCCGATCAGCAGGACTGCCTTGCGCGCGCCCAGCGGCATCAGCTTGGACTGGAGATACCCCCGCCAACCAAATTCCTCGCCAAAGGTTGAGATGGCGTTTAACACGGGCGCCAGGAGCATGGCCTGAACCGTTTGAAGGATCACAATTGCCCAGGGGCTGAGGGTTGTCGTCGAACCCACCGCTTCAAGCTGCTCGGTGACGAGCGTGAGCTGGGGGTCATAATATTGCGGGAAAATCAAGTAAAAAATGACCGCGCCCAGAATGATCAGCACGCCGGGGAGAAACCAGGCCAGCAGCCAGAAGACCCAGCGGCCCTGGTTGAATTTTGGTTCGAGCAGGAGGTTGGCTTTTCCTTCCCGGGTGATCAGCCGGGTGAGGATGTTGGCGATTGCCGGGCCGAACATGTAGGCGGTTGCGAGGAGGAGATACGCCAGGCTGATTTCCGATCCTCCGATGGCGAGCATGGGGCTGTTCTGTAATCCACCGGTCAGGTAGATGACCAGAGCTGTCAACCAGGAGATACCAAAGGCAAATCCTAAAAAGATATAAATCCGTTTTTTATTAAGGGTCGTTTCCATATTGCTCCAAATCGTTTATTTCAATTAAGGAAATTATAACTGCGAATTGAATGACTCATCCCTCTCTTGATGTTGAACTTGATTTTGAAATTAAAAAATGTTAAAGTGGAAAATTGAAATTATTAACATTTTCTGTTACGGAGATATGGAGGTTGGGATGAGAAGGGTTAGCGTTTTTGTTTTGGGGATTATGGTGATTCTAGGCTTAGCATCCTGCTCGTTGCCCGGGAGTACGGACACGAATCTTCAAAGCACCATGGTGGCTCTGGGTGTGCAGCAGACCAGTATTGCACTGGAGCAGACCCGAGGGGCGGAAACCGTTGTGACAGAAGCGCCCCAGGCCGTTCAGCCAACCTATACACCCTATCCGACATATACCAGCCAGGCGGCCGAAGTGATCACCGAAGAAGTCGCTACAGAGGAAAATGTGCCGGCCTTGACCTTTGATGACTGGATGGATGAGGCGAATATACTGGTCTATGATGACATGTATGGCCTCGGGGATACGACCGTTATTGAGAATGCCATTGAGGGGCTGGGGTTGGGTCGGAACGTGACCAATGTGGGTTCGAATATCGGGGATTTCCTCTCCGAGATGAATTCAGGGATGCAGTGGGATTTGATCGTGGTTGCCTCCGAAGCTCGCGGCCAGGTGCAGGGTGAGATTTTCGATGTGCTTGCGATGGAGATTGACGGCGGCAGTTCGGTCGTTCTGGAGACCTGGTACATTGATGATATTTTCAACGGGCGAATCCAGCCCGTCATGCAGCGTTGTGGGATAACCTACGATAAGGATTGGCAGAGGGATTTTGACGATAACCTCAATAATTACCTGGTCTATCTCATAGAGCCCAGCGATCCGCTTTTTTCTGAACCGAATGTGGTCAGCATGCTCATTCCCTATGATGTTCGCTGGTATGGAGATGTTGGCGATACGGTGGAATTGATCTCCGGTTCCGATGCGGTGCTGATGGCCGGGCGGCTGCCTAATGAGCATGGCTCTTATGGTCTGATTGCGGAATGCCTGGGTGGGCAAATGGTCTGGCAGACCTTCTCGACCCATGACTATAAAGATCAGGATATGATCAACCTCTGGCAAAACTATATTTACAACACCTTGCAGGCTCGTTTCGATTATTTGTTTGACTAATTGCCGTTTTAACTCCCCATGTGTTTTTGGGGAGTTTTGCTTATGGCGGATAGGAACATTTCAGGCCGGTTGAGCGTTAATGGAATATAAGAGGCCTTGAGAAGAAAGGTTAGATGATGAAACGCCAATTTTTGCTGATCCCCATCACCGTTCTGGGCGTGATTATCCTGGCCGCCTGCCAGGCTGTGGCTGAGCCTACCCGGGAGCCATCTCAGAACAGTGGAGAATATATTTATGGTGAAGAGGCCACCTTCGAATCCATTGAGGTGCTAATCCTTGAATCATTTCCCGTGCGGGTACAGATAAACGTGAGCGGATATCTGTCGGATGGATGTGTTGTCTTGGACGAGATTACCTCAGGCCGGGATGAGTTTGACTTCACGCTGCTGCCCGTCACCCATCGCCCAGCGGAAGATGTGGAATGCACGGAAGCTCAGGTGCCCTTCACTGAGACGGTGGAGCTGGAAGTTCTCGGATTGGATGCCGGTACCTACACGGTTCACGCCCAGGAGCTTACGGCCGACTTTGAGTTGGCTGTGGATAATATTCTGGATGAACCGGTTGTTGGCGACCAGGAAGGACCCATTGCCCTGGATTATCAGGGTTCGAGGGTTTACCTCAATTCCATGGATGTCTATCTTATGGAATCTTTCCCCGTCCAGGTCAGCGTGACCCTGTTGGGCGACCTTCCCGATGGCTGTACGACCATTCAATCCGTTGAGAGCTCGCTGGAGGGCCAGGTTTTCACAATCACATTCAAGACCCATCGCCCTGCCGATCAGATGTGCACCGAGGCTCTGGTGCCTTTTGAAGAGACGGTCAGCCTGGATGTCTATGGACTGCCGGCGGGAGAATATACCGTGGTGGCGGGTGACCTGACGGAGACCTTCACCCTGGATGTGGATAACACACCTTAGCAAAGACTGAGCGATACTCCTCCTGAATGAAATAAAAAAGCCACAGGTGAATCCTGTGGCTTTTGATATTTTAAATGACTCACGCTATACCTTGAGAAGGTCTGCCTTATCCCCGAGCTTCTCTTTCATCTTCGCCAGCAGGGCTTCGTCCGGAGAAGATTGGGTGAGGCTGAACATGAACACGGCCAGCATCATTTCGCAGTCGGCGACCTCTTTGCTGATGTCCTCCTTGCGCACCCGGTCGTTATTCCGGATCCAGCCGGGCACCCGGGAAACAATCTCATCCGCTGTGAAGCCGTCCCGCGTAAAATTTTCCAGAAGCTGAATTTCTTCGATGGTCAGGTCCTGTTCATGGTGGGCCAGGTAGGCTTCCGCCAGTTCACCGACTTCCGAAAGGTAGAACAGCAGGGCGTCTTTGGCATCCGGCCATTGCAGGCCGCGGGCTTTATAGTAGGACTGGATGGTTTCAATGTTCATGGCGCTTCCTTGATGAGCGAATAAATGTTGTTGAGGGTGGATTAGCTCTTGCCGGGCTTGAAGGCGTAATGGATCACTTCCTCAGGGCAGTTATCGATGCACTTGCCGCAGAGAATGCATTCGGCATTTTCCATATTACCGGCCTGGACCATCGCATTGACTTCCAGGCTCATTGGGCAGCTCCGGGTGCATTTCATGCAGTTGGTGCACTTCTCGGTTTCAGCGGTCAGGCGCAAGGCGGGGGTGTTAGCCAGGTTGCGCAGCTTGCGGCCCAGGATCATGAAGGGAGACATCCAGCAGCCGGCGTGGCAGAAGGTCCGGCGGCCGACGAAAATGGACAACCCAAATACAAGGGCGAGGACGAAATAATAGATGATGTATTTTTCGGGTGCATCCACCGAGATGCCGCTTTCGGTAAAGTAGAGCGGGTTGATCCGGATGGCGTTTTCCGAAAGGCTCAATCCAAACGCGATCAACCCGAGCCAGGGCACCCAGATGACCCACTTGATCCAGTTCAGGCGCTTGCCCCGGACACGACGGTCATTTACCGCGAAGGCGGCTTCCTGCAGCCCTGCAGCCGGGCAGGCCCAACTGCACCAGAGCCGGCCGACGAACAGCGAACTGATGAAAAGGGCGCCAAACAGGAGCGCGCTTCCGGTGATGAATCCATTAAAGGCTCCGTCAATAATGACATAGGGAGAGAGAAAATTCATCACAACCGGGAAGAGAAGAAAAGTGAATAGTAATACGCCCATCCGAATATGCTGCCGCCGCTGGCGGTTGGTTTTATTGACCATCACGGCCTCCTGAGGATGTATGCTTTCTAGGGATTATCATAATTAAATACCAGTATAATGAATGGTTAGTCTACCAAAATTATACATGAGATAGTTGCCGCAAAATGAACCTCAATGAAACGTTAAACAAGGTTAAACAATCGCTGAAATCGACCTATTATAAGGTGGACGAATTCACCGGGGGTGTCCCGGAGATCCTCCGGATGGCCGTCCAGCGTTTTGGCGTCGAACGCGGGCCGGAAGCTTCGGCCAGCCTGGCCTATTACACATTTTTCTCAATTTTTCCGATGATCCTGGTCATTATCGTGATCGGCAGTTACTTTGTTGATCAAAATGTCGTTCAAAACCAGTTGCTCAATTTGCTGCAAGGGGTCATTCCCGGGGCAAAGGACCTGGTGATTGGGAATATCGAGCGAGTGTTGCAGCAGAGAGGCGCTGTGACCTTGTTCGCGTTGTTCTCGTTGGTTTGGTCCGCCATCAATATGTTCAATATTTTAGCGAAAAACATCAATCGGGCATTTCCCAAAGCGGTTGTCCCCGATTTCTTCAAGGGCCGGTTGATGGGCTTCTTCATGTTCGTCGCTTTAGGCTTGTTGGTTTTCCTGGCGATAGGGATAACGACGGTGGTGGGATTGATCCCCGCGATCGAGATTCCCATCAATGGTAAATCCTTACACGAAACCTTGTTGTGGCAAATTGGTTCTTTCCTGCTGCCGATCGGCTTTAACACCCTGATGTTCTGGGCGATGTACTATTTGGTGCCGCAGGTGAAAGTCAGCCGGAAGGCTTCTTTGATCGGCGCTTTGGTGGCCGGCGCAACCTGGGATATGCTGAACAATGCCTTTACCTGGTACCTCAGCAGCGGTCTGGACCAATACCGCCTGGTTTATGGGTCGGTTGGGACGGTGGTGGCACTGTTGTTTTGGGTTTATCTCACCGGCACGATCATGCTGCTCGGCGCCCATCTGACCGCTTCCATTCAGGCTGCCATGGTGAGGAAAGCCCTTGAACATTCAGCCTGAGGTTTCGCCCCGGATCGCTCCGGTGGGGGAAGCGGCTGCCCTGATCGAATTGGGGGAGATGCTGGACAGCGGCATCAACCGGCAGGTTTACGCATTGGACGAATGGTTGGGGGAATCGCCACTGGATGGCATCCTGACCCGCGTGCCGGGTTTTTGTTCCATTTTGATCGCCTATGATCCTCTAAAATTGACCTATTCGGAAGTGGCAGCGTGGCTGGCAGAGCGGTTGGATTCCTGCCCGGCAGCCAACCAACGCCAGGCCAAGCAGGTGGTCATTCCCGTCCACTATGGCGGCGAGAATGGCCCGGACCTGGTAAACGTGGCGCAAATTCACCGGATGACGCCTGAGGAAGTGATTCGCAGGCACGCCGCCCCCATTTATACGGTTGGGATGATGGGGTTCACGCCCGGATTTGCTTATCTGATGGGGCTTGACCCGGAATTGGCAACGCCGCGCCTGACCAAACCCCGCACCATTGTTCCTGCCGGCGCGGTGGGAATCGCAGGTGCGCAAACAGGCATTTATCCCCTCGAGTCGCCGGGCGGCTGGCAGTTGATCGGCCGCACGGATTTGGTTCTGTACGACCCCCAGCATGAATCCCCTTTTTTACTTGCTCCCGGCGATCAGGTTCGCTTTGTGGCGGCAGAAGGAAGCGCCGTCCGATGACCCTGTTCGTCGAGAAAGCGGCGTTGATGATGACCGTGCAGGATTTGGGGCGGTTCCAATTCCAGCGTTTCGGTTTACCCGAATCCGGCCCGGTGGATTGCTGGGCGCACCGGGCGGCCAACCGCCTGGCAGGCAACGGCCCGGAAGCGGCCTGCCTGGAGATTGGTTTCTCAAGCGCTGTTTTTCAAGCTGAAGCGAATACTATGCTGGCCGTTACCGGGGTGGGTTTCAGGTTGACCTTGAATAACCGGCCCCTGCCGCTCTGGATGAGCTTTCAGGTCAAAATGGGTGACCGGATCGGTCTGGAGAAGGTGGCAGGAGGAAACTGGGCTTATCTGGCGGCTGCCGGAGGCGTACTGTCCCCGCCATGGCTGGGTTCTCGCAGCACCTACGCCCGCGGTGAGTTGGGCGCGCCTCTGGTTACTGGCGAGCGGGTTTCCCTGGGATTTCCTGAGAACAAAGATGATGCGCTAATAGTTCGATCTTTGCCTGTTAACTGTCGACCCTGTTATAACGAGGACGCCGTTAAGCTGCGAGTTATTCCCGGGCCGCATCAGCACCGTTTTACCGGGGAGGCATTGGCCACCTTCACCGGTAATCCCTATGTTCTTAGCACCCGGTCGGACCGGATGGGCTACCGGCTGAGCGGCGCGGCGCTGGCGCATTGCCACGGGGCTGACCTGGTCTCCCAAGGGATGACGTTTGGTGAAATTCAGGTGCCGGGGGATGGGCAGCCGATTGTGATGATGCCCGATCATCCCACCACAGGCGGTTATACCTGCATTGGGACGGTCAT
The DNA here is from genome assembly GCA_964447265.1 of uncultured Candidatus Brevefilum sp. Classification (GTDB taxonomy): domain Bacteria; phylum Chloroflexota; class Anaerolineae; order Anaerolineales; family Anaerolineaceae; genus Brevifilum. Next base: position 7,088 of record CAYUSC010000056.1, on the reverse strand, counting down.
CCGGACGGACTTGCCCCTTCTGGCGCAGGCGCAACCGGAGCGGACGGAAATTCGTTTTGATTGGACGGATGTGGAAACCGCCCAGATCCTTTTCCGGCAGATGATCAACACTATTGATGGCGGGATTCAAACAGAGGAGATGGAATGGCTGACCCTTTAACCGTTGATTTGAATTGTGATTTGGGCGAAAGTTTTGGCCGGTACAAGCTGGGGAATGATGCGGATATGATGCCCTGGATCACTTCGGCTAACGTGGCTTGTGGGTTTCATGCCGGCGACCCCCATGTGATGGCGGAGACGGTAGCGCTCGCCGCGGAGTATAAGGTGGCCCTGGGCGCGCATCCGGGTTATCCCGATCTGCAGGGTTTTGGCAGGCGGCAGATGGCCCTGACGGCCGAAGAGGTTTATGGGATTATTCTCTACCAGCTTGGTGCTCTGGCTGCCTTTGCGCAGGCTGCGGGTGTACCTTTGGTGCATATCAAACCGCATGGAGCGCTTTACAACTTTGCCGCCCGAGATATTGCCACTGCTGAAGCCATCGCGGAGGCTGTGGCGGATTTTGACACGAACCTGATCCTGGGCGGGTTGGCCGGTTCCCTGTTGATTGAGGCTGGCAAGCGGGCTGGATTGCAGGTGGCGCATGAGGGCTTCCCGGACCGGACTTACCAGCCCAATGGGGAGTTGCTGCCGCGCAGCCAACCCGGCGCTGTGATCACCGATCCGGATGCGGTGGCTGCCAATGCAGTCCGGCTGGTCAGAGAGGGAATTTCCGTATCCGGCACTGCCATCCGGATTGATACACTCTGCCTGCATGGCGATAACCCCCAGGCGGCCGCCAACGCAAAGCAGGTCCGCCAGCGGCTGGAAGCTGAGGGCATTATTGTACGCTCATTGGCCCAGGCGAAACAAGGGCTTTAGGCTTTTACTGATCTTTCATTACTGATGCAAAAAAGGAACTTGGACATGAATAATTTTGAATATTACAATCCCACGCGAATCATCTTTGGGAAAGGCACTATTGCCCAATTGCGCAACCATCTTCCGCAAGGCGTAAAGGTACTGGTTTGTTATGGGGGTGGGTCCATCATGAAAAACGGCGTCTATGACCAGGTGAAGGCAGCCCTGGAGGGCTGGGAGGTGGTGGAGTTCGGTGGGATTGAATCCAACCCCGAATACGACACTTTGATGAAGGCGGTGGACCTGGGACGACAGGAAGGTGTGAAGTTTATTCTGGCGGTGGGCGGCGGTTCTGCGATTGACGGGGCCAAGCTGATCGCGGCATGTATTCCCTTCAGCGGTTCCCCCTGGGATATCATTACTGAGAAGCATAAGGTTCAGATTGGCGACCCTTTACCCCTGGCGGCGGTACTGACACTTCCCGCGACGGGATCGGAAATGAACAACACTTCCGTTATCTCTCACCGGGCAAGTGACCAGAAACTGGCCTGGCGGAGTGAGGCGATGTTCCCGAAGTTTTCAATTTTGGATCCGACCGTGACTTTCACTTTACCTGTGAAACAAATCCGTAATGGCATTGTCGATGCTTATATTCATGTCATGGAACAATATCTTACTTATCCGGTGGATGCCCCCCTGCAAGCCAGGCAGGCTGAAGCGATCCTGTTGACTTTGCAGGAAATCTCGGGGAAAGCGCTGGAAACGCCCCCGGATTACGGCGCCCGCGCTTCATTGATGTGGTGCGCTTCCAACGCGCTGAATAAATTGATCAATAAGGGTGTCCCCGAAGATTGGGCCACTCACATGATCGGTCATGAGCTGACGGCATTTTACGGCCTGGCGCATGCCGAGTCGCTGGCTGTGATCCTGCCGCACCTCTATCGGCTGAAGTTAACTCAGAAACGCGAAAAATTGCTCCAATATGGCGCGCGGATTTGGGGTTTGGACCGGGTAGACGCGGAAGAGGCGATAGGGAAGCTTGAAGTGTTCTTCAATGGTCTCGGGATGCCGACCACATTGACGGCTTATGGGATTGACCCGGATGAAGCGGCTCAAAAAGTTCAGGAACGGTTTGAGAAACGCGGGACGGTTTTGGGTGAACACCGGGATGTAACGCCGGAAGTGGTTGCCGAGATCATCCGAAACAGCCGGTAGCACAAAGTTTGGCTGGAAAGCGTGTTGCTCGATAAGCAACTTACTTTCATAGAAGTTGCAAAACTTTTTATAATATGCGGAAATTACAAAACCTACATGAAACCTTAAACGTTTACTGTTTATCCATTAACAAGTTCTTAAGAACAAAGGGAGATCCTTCCGTTATACTCTTAGCATCAAGTTGGGCATGACCCAACTGATTGAAAAGAGTTTAGACTATCTTTTCTCTCCTTTTGGTTTAGAGGCTCCTTCCGAAAACCGTCAGCGGATGACTTACAAGGTCATCCGCTGATGCGTTAATCGGATAATTTCTGCCGGTAGTCTCAGGCGGCAAATTTGGAGATCAAATCCCGGCCCCAGGCCCGGATCTCTTCCCAGTCGCGTTTATCTTCCTTAGGTTGCTCCTGCATCGTCTTGGCGAACATCCCGGTCAGTTTGTCCGGGTCCATACAACCGCCGAAGAGCCCCAGGCTGAGCGGCTCCTTGAGGTCCAGCAACGGTTTGGCGAATTCTTTGGTTTTACCAATGTTCTCGTCGGTTTTCTCGCCCATGGTCATGCAGACCACAAAATAAGCCAGAGGGAGCTGCTTGAGCGTTTTCCTGAATTTACGGATGAATTTTCTGGTCTTGGGCAGCAAGTGAAAAATTCGCACGGCGGAGCCGATCACCACACCATCATAACCGGAGATATCCCGGATATTCTCCACCGATTCGACGTCCACTGCCAACCCACCCTGACGTATTTCATCCCCAATCGCTTCGGCCACTTCCGCGGTGGATCCCACCGCCGACCCATAGGCAACCAAGTATTTCTTACTCATCTTATTTTCCTTTCCTGAAGAGTGTCGTTATTTCTATTATATACGGAAAAAATCATTCTCGGTTGTAAAACCGGTTATTTTGTATGAAGGTTGAGGATGGGCACAACCTTCATAATTTCTTCTCCCTTTCTTTGAACTTTCTTTACATATTTCTCCTATAAATAGGTTAATCAAGAAAGATTGAAGGAGTTATGGTCATGAATAAGAAACGAAATATTGGTATTGCTTTGTTGATCGCTGCCGGGCTGTTGACCCTTTTTACTGGTGTTGGATTTGCTGCAGCATCAATGCACAACCGTGCCCTGGCTTATCAAAGTGAGGCCCAAGCCCTTTCATCCGGCTCATATGGCCCAATGGGACGTTTTGGTGTCTGGTCGGATGAGACGGATGAATACCCCCCAATGATGGATGCGATGGTCGAAGCTATTTCCGAAGCGACCGGTCTCTCGGTTGATGAGATTGAAGCCAGACTGGCGGATGGTGAACGCTTGTATTCTATTGCTCTGGATGCCGGGATGACCGAAGAGGAATTGGATGCATTGATGGATGATGTTCATGACGCCTATTTTGAGCAATATCAAGGGCAGGGGCGTTCGGAAAACCGTTCAGAGTGGATGTTTGATCATATGCAGGAAGAATGGGAAGAACACGGGTTCGGCAACTATGATCAGAATGATGAATCTGCCTCACCTGATGACGATGAATTCGGTCGGCCTTTTGGCGGCTGTTGGTAGATGAAAACTGAAAAAATAAGGAGTAGTGAGCGATGAAGAAATTTTGGCCCTGGTTGATTGGTATCGGAATATTTGTTATTTTAGCCATCGTTGTTTGGTTCGGTCTTGGCTTTCTGCGCTATAGCCATTCACCTGTGACGATGATGGGTGACCGGATGCGAGCCTTCGGTGATTATGACAGTTATCGCTTCTATCGCGATAATGTCAGCAGCACTTCCTGGGCTTTTCCAGTATTCAGTATTTTTGGAATGGTTTTAATGGTGGGACTCCCCCTTGCCATTCTGGCCTTGGTCGTGGCGGGCGTGGTCATGCTGGTTCGAGCATCGAAAAAGCCGGAAACTCCGCAATCAATCCTTGAACAACCTGTTTGCCCGTCCTGTGCGAAGGAAATTCAGAATGACTGGAAAGTTTGCCCGCACTGTGGAGAGAATTTAAAGGATTAGCGATGCGTTGTGGTGGAAGAAATCCCGGTTTATTAACTGCTCTGCTGTTGGGCTCTCAATTAACAAGGGTTTCCCCAGTGGAGACGAAACAGTTGCAAAAGGCTGAGGTTCACTGCCCGAAATGTGGCTACGCACTTACGGACAACTTCGCCTGGTGCCCGAATTGCGGAGCCCGCAGTAAGCCTTACCAATGCACTTATTGCCAGGGATTAGTTCCAATTGACGCTGAAAGCTGCATCCATTGCGGTGCTCCATTACGTTGAAAAGTTTATTGGTAGACCGAAAAGGCACAGAATCCCCAACTGTGCCCTTTTTGGGTAGAATCCAATTAAGGATTCTCTAGCCTGGGAGCATGGTTTGCGCGGAAAAATTCTGATTGTCGATGATGAAAAAGATATCCGGGATCTAATCAAAGCCTATCTTGAAAAAGAAGGCTATCAGGTCTTTGAGGCTGGTGACGGCAAAGAGGCGATTGAGCATGCCCGGCTGGTGCTGCCGGATTTGGCCATTTTGGATATCATGCTGCCCAATCTGAACGGATTGGATGTACTCTCGACTCTCAGGCGGGAATCGGATATTTATGTCATCATGTTGACAGCCCGGACCGAAGAAGTGGATAAGCTGGTGGGCTTGAATATGGGGGCGGATGACTATCTGACCAAACCATTTTCTCCCAAGGAACTTGTGGCGCGGGTCAACGCGGCCATGCGGCGACTTTCCTTAACGGGAGCAAACGCCGATAAACCCACATTCAGTTTTGCTCACGTCCGTTTGGATAGCGCATCACGTATGGCGTGGCTGGATGATCAGCCCTTGGATCTGACTGCGATCGAGTTTGATTTACTGATGACGCTCATGGCCCATTCCGGTCAGGCGCTCAGCCGGGATCAACTGCTGGAAAAAGTTTGGGGCAGAAATTATTTTGGCGATACCCGAGTTGTTGATGTCCATATCGGCCATGTCCGCAAAAAACTAAACGGCCGTCATATCGCAACGGTCTGGGGTGTGGGTTATCGGTTTGAGGATGAACGGGTCTGATGCTGTCATTTATGCGTAAACACATTTTTTGGAAATTTTTCTTCTCCTATTTTTCCCTGGTATTAATCGGCATGCTGGTCATGGGGGCGATCATCCGGGTGGCTTTACCCAGCCTTTTTAATAACCAATTGGTGGCTATGTCCACAATCCTGTCCAATTACGGCATCAATGAAACCGGTCACATGATGGGTGGGCACGGGATGATGGGGGGGTCAGTGTTATTTTCCGATCTTTACGGTGTCTTTAATAAGATCATACTTGAAGCTTTTATTTACGCATTTTTCCCTTCCATTTTTATTGCACTGATTCTCAGTGTGATGATGAGTCGGCGTTTTGTGCGCCCACTCAAGCAAATGGGCCAGGCAGCCGATCGGATTGCGGCCGGCGATTATCAAGAGCGATTGCCTCTGGGTTCAATGAAGGCTGGCGGGCAGGACGAACTTCAGCATTTAGGTCTGCGTTTTAACTTGATGGCATCCCGGTTGGAGCAAGTGGAAGAGCAGCGTCAAAAGTGGTTGAGCGACGTGGCCCATGAGCTCCGCACCCCTCTGACAGTGATCAAAGGGTCAATGGAAGGCCTGATGGATGGGGTTTTGGAACCGGATACGGCGACATTGGAGCGGGTCTATCGCCAGGCTGACCGTTTGGAAAGATTGGTCAATGACCTTCAGGAATTGAACCGGATTGATGAAGGTGTGCTTGAATTGAATCTCGCGCCGATAGATATGAATCGGGTGATTGGTGAAGTGCTTCAAACCATGCGGATCAATTTTATCAACCAGGGCGTAATGCTCGATGAAGATTTACCGGATGAGCCGCTCATAGTCTTGGCAGATGAAGACCGGCTGCAGCAAATTTTGATCAATTTGCTGGGCAACGCTCTCCGGTATACATCGGCTGGTGGAAGCGTTGTGGTAGGCGTGCATCCTTTGGAAAAAATGGCGGAAATATCTGTCAAAGATGATGGCGCCGGTATACCCGCGGAACATCTCTCATATGTATTTGATCGATTTTATCGAGTGGAAGAGTCACGTTCACGGCAGGATGGCGGCAGCGGATTGGGTCTGGCGATTGTCAGGCGGCTGGTCGAAGCCCAGGGCGGGCAGATCAGGGCGGAATGTGAAGGATTGGGGAAAGGCGCAACTTTCGTGTTTTCTCTCCCTTATCCGTCGAATTGAATAGTTGATCTACAGGCTTTTAAACCGGTAGAGACGCTGGGTTTGGCGTCTCTACGGTTTTTTGGGTTGTTGTTTGTTTGTCGTGCTTGGTTCTAATTGGTTGGGATCAACAGTGAGGGAGATGTCACTGGGAAATCCAAATACAAACTCAGTTCATTGTGATTAGAATTAATTTTCTTGGGGAAAGATAGATTATGATAACTACTGTCCCCGGATACAATGGCGTTACCAATTTCCTACTTCTATAATACATAATAATCGATGGCAGGATGCAAAGTGGGAGAGCACTGATAGGTTTCCGTCAGGTTGAAATGTGCAGGTTTGTGTTGGATAGGCATTAGTCATCGGCTTTATGGGGAAGCGCCCCACATTGATCTCTAAAATGGTGATAATTACAGCCTTTCTCCCACTAGGCAGGCATAAAATCGGCCCGATCCCCCCACTTTTTCCCAGATATTACCAGCTGATTTTTTAGGGCGGAGGGCGAAAAGCGAGGGTAAATCACGGGTATAATCGTGCTATGACTTCTATTGTGGCTGTCGATATTGAAACAACGGGTCTGAATGCACAAGATGATTCGATCATAGAGATCGGGGCGGTCAAGTTCAACGGCCGCAGAGTGGAAGATACCTGGACGACTCTGGTGAATCCCAGACGGCCGATTCCAGGTTTTATCACCCAATTGACGGGCATCTCAAATAATATGGTCAGGCAGGCGCCGATCCTTTCGGAGGTAATTGGCGATCTGGTTGCCTTTGCCGG
>CAYUSC010000055.1:3732-15668 GCA_964447265.1 uncultured Candidatus Brevefilum sp. | reverse complement strand
CGGACCTGAACCCTCAGGCCCCGTTCCATCTTGATATGGCATATCAACATCCTTTCATTCGGATAAAAAATTATTTTGAAGGTTATTCCGATTCGATGATCTGCAGGAGGGCGTTGATCTTCTGGCCGGTCTCCTTCAATGAAGCCTCAGCCCGTTTCAAAGCAGCCTGGCCCTCTTCCGTGAGCACATAGATCCGCCGAGGCGGACCCTGCGTCCCTTCCGAGTCCCAGTCGCTTTTCACCAAGCCAATCTCTTCAAAATCCCGGAGGATCCGATAGATCGCGCTGGGATTTACCCCGCCCAACCCCAAATAATCCAACCGCTCCAACAACGCGTAACCGTGCTGAGGTTCCTTGGAGAGGAAAGCCAGCAACGCCGGCTCAATCATACGAACATCCATCAGGGAATGATCTCCCATCCAGCGCATACCGCGTCCGGGCCTGCGTCCTCTGCCCCCACCGGGGCCGTGAATACCGTCTCGACTAAAATCTCGATTAAAATTATGGTGCATATCTTTATTCTCCTTTCGGCTATATTATATAATACTATTGTCATTTTGTCTATAGTGTGGGATAATATTGATAAAATAGTAATACATGGAGGTAGCACCGTGATCTTATTCCTAACCGCTCAGGGGAACACCCTGGAAGACCGTTTCAACACCAAATTCGGACGCACACCCTGGTTCATCCGCCTCGACACTGATTCCGGCGATTGGCAGGCATTTGAAAACACCGCCACGGCCCAGGCGCATGGCGCGGGAGTGGCTGCCGCCCAATTCCTGATTGACCGGAGCGCGCAGGCCGTCATCAGCGGCCATTTCGGCCCCAATGCCGATCAAGCGCTTTCAGCCGCAAAAATTCTCATGCTGACCCACGCCGATGACAGCAAATCCGTCCGGGAGGTTATCGAACTCTGGCGGGCAGGCCAATTAGAACCAAATCATTAAAAGGACGCATGGATGAAGATAGCTATCGCTAGCGGTAAAGGCGGCACTGGCAAAACGATGGTCGCCACCAGCCTGGCAGCCAGCCTGATCGGGCAAGCCTCGCTCGCCTTTCTGGATTGTGACGTGGAAGCACCCAACGCCCATCTCTTCCTCAAGCCGGAATTTACCGTCGAGGAGCCGGTTAAGGTCCCGATTCCTGAAATTAACCCGGATACCTGCACCCTCTGTGGGTGCTGCGTGGAAGTCTGCCAATATCATGCCCTGGCGAAGATCGGCGAGCGGATGCTGGTCTTCCCTCAACTCTGCCATTCCTGCGGAAGCTGCAAGCAGGTATGCCCCGAAGGCGCGATCCATGAGGTCGGCAAACCCATTGGCACCCTGCGCGCGGGAAAAACGCTCTCCGGGATCACCTTCCTCAACGGCGAGCTCGCCATCGGCGAACCGATGCCCACCCCGATTATCCGGGAGGTGAAAAAGGCCGCCCCGTCTTCCAACCTCACCATCATCGACTGCCCACCCGGCGCGTCCTGCTCTGTGGTCACGGCCGTCCATGACGCCGATTACGTGATCCTGGTCACCGAACCGACCCCCTTCGGTTGGCATGACCTCAAACAGATGCTGGGCGTGCTCGAACAAACCGGCACGCCGGCCGGCATCGTGATCAACCGGGACGGGATTGGCGACCCCGCGATTGAAGACCAGCTCGCTGCGCTCCCCCTCCCGATCCTGATGCGGATCCCCTTCAGGGCGGAGATCGCCGCCAATTTGGCCCGGGGCGAACTGCTGACCGAGATTCTGCCTGAATATCGTGACGCCTTCCAGTCGCTCTATGAACAGATCATCGAACATACTCAAAGGAGCGCCGCATGACCGCCTCAACACTAGCCCCCAAACAACTGGTCATCCTCAGCGGTAAAGGCGGCACAGGCAAGACGAGTGTCTGCGCCGCGCTGGTGGACCTCTCCGCCCAATCCTCCCACCCGGCGGTCTTCGCCGACGCCGATGTGGATGCCGCGAATCTGGCTCTGGTCACGGCCGCGGAACCGCTCGAATCGCACCCCTTCTCCGGCAGTCAGGTTGCCAAAATTGACCCGCAGGAATGCTGGAGCTGTGGGCGGTGTTTTGATGTCTGCCGCTTCAACGCCATCCGGCCCCCGGCCGGCGAGAGGACGTTCTACGCGGTGGACGCGCTGGTCTGTGAAGGCTGCGCGGCCTGTGTTTATGCCTGCCCCTTCGAGGCTATTGAGATGCAAACCCAACAGGACGGCGAGTGGTTCCACTCGATCACGCCCTACGGTCACCAGTTCCATGCCGAACTCTTCCCCGCAGCCGAAAATTCCGGCAAACTGGTTACGTTGGTCAAACAGCACGCCAAACTCTACGCGGAGGATAACGAATTGCATCTGATCATCGTGGATGGCCCTCCGGGGATCGGCTGCCCGGTGATCTCGGCGGCTTCCGGGGCGGACATGGCCCTGCTGGTCACCGAACCGGGGCTTTCCGGGGTACACGACCTGGAGCGGATCGCCAAAACCCTGCGGCATTTCAACGTCCCGGCTTTGGTGGTGATCAATAAAGCCAACCTCTATCCAGAAGGCGCGGAAGCCATCCGCGAAAGAGCTGCCGGATTTGGTTATCCGGTGATCGGCGAAGTCCCCTTTGACCCAGCCATCCCGCAATCGATGACCGCGGCCCAACCCCTCACTCGCTGGGCGCCGGACTCCCCCGCCGCGCAGGCCATCCGGGAAGTGTGGATGGTCATCCAGCAGCAACTCTTCGGGGAGGAATAAAATGACCGAAATCGAGACCTTGAAGCAGGCTCTTTTGGACAATCTGGTGAAGGTGATCGACCCTGAGACCGGCGCGGACGTGGTCCGTATGCGCCTGGTGCAGGACCTGAGCGTGACGGAGGGCGGCGAGGTGAGCTATATCTTCCGCCCCTCTTCGTTCGTCTGCCCGATCGCGCTCACCCTGGTGATGGAAATTATCGAGGCAGTCAAAGCCACCCCCGGCGTCTCGCACCAGCAAGTGACCGTGGTGGATTATGCCGGCGCGGAGGAATTGAACAAGATCCTGGCGTCTCTAAATTTATGAACCCATAGACCTCCTGCTTTGATTCGCTTCTTATTTGGGTTTCTCCTATAATTTAATTGGTGATATTTGCGCCTCAAAAGTTAAAGGAGGACACATGCCTGATAAACCCGAAGGATGCGCAACCCCATCCAAGGGACCTATCGCACAAGCTCAAGCGACGCCAACGGAAACAATCGTTGCAGAAAAGGAGGCCTTTATGGAACGAGCGCAAGTTGGTAAACCCGCACCCGATTTTGAATTGACGGCTTTTTATGGGGATGGGTTTACAAATGTTCGATTGTCCGATTACAAGGGCAAATGGATTGTTGTCTGTTTCTACCCCGGTGATTTCACCTTTGTCTGACCGACCGAATTAACAGCGGTCGCTGTTAAATATCCCGAACTCCAGAAAATGGGAGTGGAAATTGTTGCGATCAGCACTAACAGCCACTTCTCACATAAGATCTGGCAGGAAATTGAACTGTCAAAAATGGTGGATGGGGGCGTCCCCTATCCATTATTGGCTGACGCGGGTGGTCGCGTAGGTGAAATTTACGGCGTCTATGATCCCGGCAGCGGTGTAGATATCCGTGGACGGTTCCTCATTGACCCCGATTTTGTCATCCGGGCCATGGAAGTGCTGACTCCAGAGGTTGGTCGGAATGTTTCCGAACTGATCCGCCAGGTAAAAGCCTTCCAGCATGTGGTAAAGACCGGTGAGGTGACGCCTTCCGGCTGGCAACCAGGTAAACCGACTCTGAAACCAGGGCCGAACCTGGTAGGCAAAGTCTGGGAACATTGGAAGCCTGAAGAGGCTTTCTAGACTCACATCACACCTAAAACGCAGATATTCACCAATCCCCGAGCGGACGCTCGGGGATTTATTTTCCAAACTTTTCCATAGAGCTATAATGATGACATTATTGGTATCACGTGATGTCGCTATTCGACCTTGAGATGGCGTTGTGACGTTTTTACATGAAAGGAAAGCCGTTGAATAATCACCTGATCTTAATAGGAAAGGAAGTGCATTAATGGTTTATAAAGTTGCCTATTTCACCCGAACCAATACCTGTAAACGGGTCGCCGAGAAGATCTCCCAACGTTTGGACTGCCCCATCATCCAAATCACGGACAACAAAAAATGGAATGGGTTGTTTGGTTATATCAAGGCTGGATTTTATTCCACCACCCACAAATCTGTCCAAATCCAAATCCATGGCACCGTGGATGATGCGGATGAAATAATTCTTGTCGTCCCCCTTTGGGCCGGGGGTCTCGCACTGGCAGCAATCGCCTTCCTCAAATCGGTGCCAAGAGAAAAAGTACACCTCGTTGTCACATCTCTCGGCAGCAATGTCAAAGATCGCGCCGGATTCAAATCCATCCACGACATCACGGATCAAGCCGGAAATGAAGACGTCATGATAGATAATTTGGTTGGAGAATTAACCATTGAAGGGAAGAATTGATCCTGATAATTCCAGGCTTTACCAACCCCCCTGTATTGTTCTAAAAAAAGAGAGGCCTTTTTTGAAAAGGCCTCTCTTCATTCACAAAAAGACTTATTTACAGCTTCACATCCCCACAGAGGAACACCCGCACGCCCAGCGCATTGAACATGGCGGCTTTGGCAGCCAGCGCCCGGTCGGCGCTTTCGGCATCCGGCGCGTAGGTCACGTTGATATGATTGGCCTTATGCTTGGCCATGAACTGGTCGCGGCTGACGCCGTGCAGCACACCGTGCATGATCGGCCACTCTTTGGTGGTCATCTCCCAGCGCCGTTCGGTCTCTTCCCGGGGCAGCGCTACCGACGTCCCGCGGCCCAAATCCGCGTTCAGGCGGCCATCTTCCATATAAACCCGGCTCCAGACGATCTCACCCGGCTTGGAAATGCCGCGCAGGGTGCCGCCACCCATCGGGAAATACTGAGGGGGCTGCCGCCAACTTTCCGCGCCTTTATAACCGTCAATGAAGTGCGCGGGTGGCGCGGCACCGGAGATCAGGAACACCCAGACGAAATCATCCACCCCATCGCCCTTATACCACTCGCCATAGCGGACGTCATGCAAGGTGGTCTCCGGTGAGAAGCCCATCCCCCGCCAAACCCGATTGGTGATCAGCGCGTCCACGCCGGCGCCCTCGTCCACCTCGTTGAAGTGGACCACGGCTTGCCCGGCGAAAAGTTCTTTGCCCGTTTCCGGGTCATAGACCGGCGGCCGGTCCACGTTGTTCAGCAACCCTTCGACCAGGTCGGAGGCGGGGGCCATATCCTTCAGGCCTTGCTGATATTGGATACCGATCAGGTCACAGCCGAAGAAATCCGCCATGCGGGTCGCGGCGATGTACATTTTCAGTTGCGTGTGGATCTGCGCATCGGTCAGTTCCGTAGCCTCATCCGCGCCGGTATGGAAGGTCATCCCCTTCGCGTCCAGCCAGGCCCGAGCCGCATCCGCTTCCTCATCGGTCACCAGTTTCATGGCGGCCAACAAAGCGGACTGGCTCATCCGTTCCTTATAAATCCCCAGCGGGTTGAGGTACTCATCGTCAATGATGGCGTTATACATGCCCATACAGCCCTCATCGAAGATCCCCATGATCGCTTTATTGGCCCGCATCTCCTCCGCCAGCGCTTCGCCCAGGGCTTTTTCCGCCGGGGGCAGGGCTGCCGGGTCAAGGGCGCGAACGTGATCAATTTTGTGGGTGATCTTGCCGGTTTTCAACCATTGGCGCAAGCCGTTCAGGAAGAAATCATCGGTGAAATCCACGCTCCAGAGGGTGCTGTAGGACACGCCCATTTTGGTGAGTGAAGCGTTGAGGTTGAGCATCCCCACCAGGCCGGGGGCGCTGCCGCTCCAGTTCGCAACGGTCAGGATCGGACCCTTATGCGAACGCAATCCGGCCAGCACGTGATAGCTGTACTGCCAGACGGCTTCCGCCACGACCAGCGGCGCATCAGCCGGGATGGATTTGAAAATATCCATACCCATGCGCTGATTGGAAATGAACCCATGCTTGTCCTGCTCATCAACGGGATGGGCGCGCACCAGGTCCCAGCCTTCATTGGCGAAAGCCCTGACCAGCGCCGCTTCCATCGCGGCCTGATACGGCCAATCCGATTGGTTGGCAGAAAGGCGCAGGTCGCCGTTAGCGATCAACATGGCCGTGCGTTCGGGGACAGGGTCGGGATAAGTTATTTTTGGCAATTCGTAATTTGACATGAGGGACCCTTTTCTAAGAAGTGGATAAATTGAGGTATTTTTTTACTACCGACTTTCCAGGCTATTCGCCCGCATAAGCCCGAAGCAACACAGCCCCTTCATTGGATTGGATCGTATACTGACCCAGCGCAGCAGGTAATAGGGTGAACTTGACCGGCTCCAATTCAATCCCGGCCACATCCGCCTGACCTTCCAGAACGCCCCAAATCTCCAGGGTTGATCCGTCGCAATTGCCATTGAACTGCGCGCCAGGTTCCAGATACACACGCTCGGTGGTGAAGGTTTCATTCACGCAGAGCTTCTCGCGCTTCATCCCGTCTTGTTCCTCGACTACGCGGGGCGGTATCACCTTCAGGCCCACCTGGTCGAATCGGGAAACCTCCACAGCCTGCTCGGTCTGCAGCGGGCGCGGCTTGCCATCAAATCCGGGCCGGTTCCAGTCGTAGACCCGGTAGGTGGTGTTGGAGTTCTGCTGGATCTCCGCCACGACCGCCCCTGCCATGAGGGCATGGATTGAGCCGGCCGGTACGCAGATATAATCGCCAACTTTGATCGGGATGATGTTGATCTTGTCTTCCACAGTGCCGTTCTTCACCGATTCCACCAGTTGCTCGGGAGTCATCTTCTCGGCCAGGCCCAGCGTGACGCTGGCGCCGGGTTCCGCTTCCAGGACCACCCACATTTCATTCTTCCCCAGTTCATTCTCCAGGTTCGCCTTGGCCCAGGCATCGTTGGGATGCACCTGCAAGGAGAGGTTCGCTCCGGCATCCAGCAATTTGACCATCAAAGGGAATTTATCCTGTTCGGCAAACCAGACGAATTTCGAGCCAACCAATTCAACGCCAAACTTTTTAATCAGTTCGGTCAGATTTTTCCCCGCAAATTTCCCATTGCTCACCTCGGTCATGCCGTCTTTGTGATCGGCGATGTCCCAGCTCTGGCCGATCCGCTTGCCTTCGGGAAGGTCCCGGCCAAATTTGCTCAGATTCCGCCCACCCCAGACATCCTCGGTGAAAATGGATTTGAAAATCATAGGGTACAGTTCTGTCATCATTCCTCGCTTCATTGAAAATTATTTTGCCATAACGATACTACATTTCAAAGCTCAGGCGGGAACCAATTGCACGTCCACGCCCATTTCGGTGATGGCCTGGACGATTTCAGGGTCCGCGTCGCTGTTGGTGACCAGGATGTCAATCTCGGATAGTCCCATCACCCTTGAAAGCGCGTTCTTGCCGATCTTGGTCGAATCAATCATCGCGATCCGCTCCCGGGCACTCCGGCACATCACTCGCTTCATACTATCATAAATTGGCGATGGGTCCACCAGCCCATCCTTAAGCGTCAGCCCCGCCGCGCTCACCAGCGCCCGATCCACCCGGTAGGCATGGAAGAAATTCTCCGCCTGCGGACCAATAAAGATCGCATTGGGCTGGTTGAGCACCCCGCCGCAACATAACACTGTCTGGATTGTGTCATAGACCTGCGCCAGGGTCAGGGTGTTCAAACCGTTAGTGATCACGGTCAGATTCGGGGCGTCCAGGTGGGGTATCACGCAGGCCACCGTGCTGCCGCCTTCCAGGATCAGGTCATCACCGGGGCGAATGATCTCCCGGGCAACATATTTGCCCAAAGCAATTCGCCGGGGGTCCTGCAACCCGGCCGGGAAGGGGTAACCGTGATGCGTTCCGGGCAGGCCGCTGTCCAAAAGATCGCCCTGATTGCCCAGCTCCCAATCTGGGATGGCCAGCCCACCGTGCACGCGTTTAACCAGCCCCTGCTCCTCCAGTGACTCGATATCCCGCCAGATGGTCATTTGCGAGACGCCATAATGCCTGGCGACCTCGATGGTTGAAAGGAACCCCTTATTCTGGAGCCATTGCAATAGCTGGTTTTGACGTTCCAGTTGCAGCATAATTTATCCTTTGATAACAATTAGTAACATAATATAACACTCAGGCTAAATAGATGATAATATCTGTTATCTGAAACGTCAATCCCCGGAGACGGTTATCCGGAAAAATAAGGAGAATTTTAACAATGACAAAAGCCCCCATTTCACGACTTGAACTTTCAAAGATGATTGATCACTCTTTGCTCAAGCCCACCCTCACCCGTGAAGATACCATCAAGGGCCTCGAGGTTGCGATTGAAGAACAGGTTGCCTCGGCGACCATCAAACCCTGCTATACAGCCCTGGCCGCGGATATCCTCAAGGGTACCGGCGTTATGGTGAACCCGGTGATCTGCTTCCCACTGGGATATGATACTACCGAAACCAAAGTTTTCGAGACGAAACAGACGATTGACCAGGGTGCTGAGGAAATTGATATGGTCCTCAACCTGGGCGCACTGTTCAGCGGCGATTACCAGTTCGTGCAGGATGACATCGCAGCGGTGGTAGCAGCCGCTCAGGGGCTCACCGTCAAAGTGATTCTGGAAACCGGATATTACAAAGATATGGACCTGATCGTCAAAGCCTGCCAGTTGATCGAAGCGGCCGGCGGCGACTTCGTCAAGACCAGCTCCGGCTTTGCCTCCTCCCCCTACAAGAACGAATTCGGCGAGACTGTCGGCTATACGAACGACATTTTACGCCTGATGCGCGCTTCCGTCAGCGACAAGGTCCAGGTCAAGGCCGCCCAGGGCATCCGCCGCCTGAAAGATGCCCTCGAAGTGATCGAGATCGGCGCCACCCGCTTTGGCGTCAGCCGCACGACCGAGCTGATGAAGGAATACGACGAAACTTACGGATAGATCCCCTTCTTCTACTTCTTTTTGTGGGTCCGGCTGCCGTTGCCTCTGGGTGGCCGGACCTGTGTTGTTAAAGGAGGGGGTTACTTTTTGTCAGGTGCGCTGCGCGGCACCTGACCTACTACGGTCTATCCGGTCCTATTGCCGGGCCGCTTCAAACGTAAAGAAACCCGGAACCGAACCGGTCAGGCTGTCACCATCAATGACAATTTCAACATTCCAGACATCGGTCACTTCCAGAACCTCATCGGGGCTTGGGCAATCAAAGCGTTTAATATCCTGCATTTGGGTGAGTTCAATTTGGATGTCCTGATTTGTGTCCGAAGAGGTCCCTGTCAGGAGTCCTGTGATGGACACAGCCGTCTCAGTTGTGCACGAATGTAGCGCGCCTCCCGCCGTCTCTTCCCATTCAAGCGGTGAAGAAGGGCCGCCTCGCCAGGTGAAGGTCAGAGTCCCCGTGACCGCCCCACCTGGACTGACTTCGATCATAACAATGTTCTCAATGGTCTGTTCTGAGCTGTAATACCCCTGCCAGATTTCAGGAAGCGATGTCGTGCCGATAAAAATATCTGAATCGCCACTATCACTTTGTTGTTCCGTTTCTTCCGGCAGGGATTCGTTATCCACAGAAGAAATCGGATTCGATTCCGGATCAATGCAATAATACTCATAAGCCAGGGGATCGTCGAGGTCTTTGACCCATTCACCGCCCATCAGGTTACACATGAATCCTTCAACCGTGGTGGCAGAGCAAGCAAGGGTAACAAGGCTTGAGAGCAGTACGATTGAGAGAACCAAACGCTTGTTATGAGCCATCTTTAATCTCCTATAAATTCGTATCCTATTTCCGAAATTTCTTCAATTAGGTAGCGGTGTTCATAGGTTTGTTGTGAACTATTCACAAGGGTCTTTTCGAATTAAGCCGTTGCCAAGCCGCGGGCAAAAATCGCTTTTTTTCATCCTGCGTAGGCGTACCTGCAAGTCTAAAACCTGACATTATTATTATATTGGAATTATCCGTTAATTGAGGTATCTCAATCCTGAGGGAACGAGAAATGCATCTGCACGATCACCCATTGCCCCGCGCGTTTTTCCAGCGTGCCCGTCCAGCGGCAGTTATCCCAACCAATCGGCTGGCCTTTACATTCGGCATGGTCATCCAGAAAACATGAGAACCAGGCGGCGTTTCCGGCCTCGGCGAACTTAATCCGCATATCACGGACGGCATAATCCGTTGCCCTGAAATCGTCCGATAACCAGGTGCCTTCGCCGAACTTCCTGAAAGCTTCGAAACCAACAATGGTGGATTGCGAATCGGGGTGAAAAATGAAAAAATCTTCATCGTTCGCCAGGATGTCATACAGGCGGTTGATGTCTTTGGTCAATGCCCAGCCAATCGAATCCCGGATCACCTGTTCAACTTCGGCTCTTTCCAGTTCAGTCGCCATAACTTTTTCCTCTCTCATTGGGATGACATTATAATCTTACTGCGAAAACCTCATACCGCCCATCGCAGAAAAGGAGCCCAGGGAACAGCCATGATCGCCATCCAGCACAAACACGCAACCCCCATCAGACGAGTCCACCAAGCCAAACTCATCCTGCTTGCCATATTCCTGATTTTGACGCAAATGCTCTCTGCCTGCTCAACCCAAAGCAATCAGTTTGATGAGCAGGGGCAACTATCCTACGGCGACCTGCAATTGACCCTCGTTGAGGTGGGCTTCGACCGCACCTTTGAAGGGTTCGTGTGCGATGACAGTGATTACCAGCATCCCTTCGTCACCCTCCGGCTGACCTGCAGCGAGGAGTCGGGCGACGGGTGTTACGTCGGGGTTACCCTCGCGGTTAAATACGAAGACGGCGCAAGCTGGGGTAAAAGTTCTTTCAGCCAGTCCAGCTCATCCACTGCTTTCCAGCCCAGAACCCTTTTTCTGAAACCGGGCGCAACCGAGGAAATCACATTTCGCCCGAACAGCGCCGTGCGCCAATGCTGGTCAATCCATGAAGCCGTCAATAAGATCACTGTTGTTCTACGAGATGAAACGGGCGAAATGAAGGACCAGTTGGCGGTCTACAAACCCTGATTGAGGATTGTGAAAATTAAAAATAGACGCTGCAAGCAGCGTCTATTTTATTTCTTTAATAAATTGGTTTTAGCCAAATGGTTTCTATCCCACCGGCACACCCTGTTTTCGGGCGCTCCAGGCGGCCATGCCCACGATCCCGGCATCGGTGCCCAGCTTGGCCTCAACAATATCGACTGCATCAGCCGGCATCAGGAACACGCGTTCAGCCACTTCCTGCCGGACGGGATCCAGCAGCAGGTCGCCGGCCTGAGCCACCCCGCCGCCAATCACCACCCGCTGCACCCCAACCGATGTGAGGATATTGGCAACGCCGATTCCGAGATACTTGCCAGCCCGCTTCCAGACCTCCAGCGCCCATTCATCACCCATCTCGGCTGCCTTGGCAACCACCGCAGCGGTTAACTGGTTGAGGTCGTGGTCAATCAGGTCCACGATCTTGGTCGCCCAACCCTGGCGGACACCTCGGGCCGCCTCGGCCGCAATCGCCGGACCGGAGCAAAAGACTTCGATACAACCGTGATTGCCGCAACCGCATTTCGGCCCGTTGAGGTCCACCGTCTGGTGACCCAGTTCACCGGCTGTCCCGCCGATGCCCAGCACCAGCTCATTATTGATCACCAGCCCCCCACCAACGCCCGTGCCAAGCGCAAAGCAGGCCATCGAATCGACGCCCCTCCCCGCGCCAAAAGCCCATTCACCGTAAGTGATGGCCCGGACATCGTTCAGCATGGAGATTTTGGTGCCGAGGTAGGATTCCATCCGCTCACCCACCGGTACACCGCGCCATTCCCCATACAGGTTCGGCAGGAACTCGGTGGTGTTGGTTTCCAGGTCAATCACGCCCGGCG
>CAYUSC010000055.1:0-3720 GCA_964447265.1 uncultured Candidatus Brevefilum sp. | reverse complement strand
CAGCCCACCGATTTTTTCCTTATCCACCCCGGATTTAGCCACCAGATCCGTGATCAGGTTGGCGATCCGTTCCATCACCGATTCCGGCCCCTGGCGTGATAACGTTGGGGCTGAATCCGAGATTAAAACATGTCCATCTTCCACATTGACCAGACCGGCCTTGATGTTCGTGCCGCCCAGGTCGCATCCAGCAAATATCTTCATCTTTGAGACTCCAAAGCTAATAATGGCCTGCAATAAAGTTAAGCTAATAATACCTTCCATCCCTCATTTTTGAGGGATGGATTTTTTTACTCGTTTTAACTAATGAAGGTATGGCTTCAGCACGTCCCTAGAAATTTCAAAGCCGCGCTTGACCAGCTCTTCGGTACCCTCAAACTTGCGGTCTTCATGTTCGATTGAGAGGACGTAATCATAGCCCCAGCGGTAGAGCGCGCTGATGAATCCGGGCCAGTCCACTTCGCCCAAACCGGGCAGCCGGGGGATCTGCCAGCCCATGCCGAGGGAGAGAATGCCATTCTGATACAGACCTTCCCGATCGATCTCGAGGTCTTTGGCATGCACGTGGAAAATCCGGTCCGTAAACTCACGCACCACCCGCTTGTAGTCGATCATCAACCAGATCAGGTGCGAGGGGTCGAGGTTCAGACCGAAGTTGTCATCGGGGATGATTTCGAACATCTTGCGCCAGATCGCGGGGGTCGAAGCCAGGTTGTTGCCGCCGGGCCATTCGTCATTGGAAAAGATCATCGGGCAGTTTTCAATCGCGACCTTCACGCCCCGTTCTTTGGCGTATTTGATGATCGGCGGCCAGACCTTGGCGAATGTTTCCAGGTTGGCCTCAATCGTCTTATCCTTATCGCGGCCGACAAACGTGCCGACGATGGGGTCATCCATCACTAGCGCGGCGGCGTCAATCACCTTCTTCAGATGGCCGATCACGACCTCGCTGTGCTCCGCATCCGGATGAAGCGGGTTGGGATAGTAGCCCAGGGAGGAAATTTCCAGCCCGTTGGCCTTCATGATCGCCCGGGCCTCATCAGCACCCTTCTTATCCAGATCGGTCACATCCAGGGTGGTCACGCCGGCATAGCGCCGGGTGGCCTTACCCACCGGCCAGCAGGCCAGTTCCACCATTTCAAACCCATTGGGAGCAGCCCATTCGGCCACTTCCTTCAAGCTCTTGCCGGGAAAAGCAGCAGTCATCAAACCGAGTTTCATTTTTCATTCCTCCAGTTGGTTCTGTTCCGAATTAGTACTCGACATTCACCCAGCCGCCTTCTCGGGCGCTCTTGAGAATTGCCTCATCGACCAAAATGGTGTTATGGCCATCGCGGAAGGTTGGGAAATCGGGCTTTGCGCTGTAATCACCGGCAGCGATGTAGCGATAGACCGCCATCTGCAGGTGTTTGAAAGTATCCGGGAAGCCTTCGGCGTGCCCGCCGGGGTAGGATGCCGTCCAGCGTACATCCTCGCTCATTAGTGAGGGGTCCTTAATCAACACCTGGTTGGGTTCCGGCCGGTGACCGATCATCATCTCATTGGGCACTTCCGAATTCCAGACAATCGAGGATTCGGAGCCGTCGATCTCGAAGAACAGCCGGTTCTTGCGGCCGCTGGAAACCTGCGAGACGGTCATCACACCCCGCGCGCCGTTTTCAAACTTGAGCAGCACGGAAGCATAATCCTCAGTGCGGATCTGCTTCTCTTCATAAGTCATATCGACTTCGATCTTGCCGCCAAAGGTGTCAATCTTTTTGGTGGGCTTGCGCCGGATGGGCAGGAAGGTTTCGAAGTCCGCAAAAACGGATGTGATCCGGGTGCCGGTGATAAAGGTCACCAGGTCCATCCAGTGGGAGCCGATATCGGCCACCGCACGCAGATCGCCGCCCAGTTCGGGTTCCAGCCGCCAGTTCCAGTCCGTGTCATAAAGCAGCCAGTCCTGCAGGTACGACCCCTGAATGATGTAGATCTTGTCACCCAGCTCACCGGCCGCGACCCGGGCCTTGGCTTCATGAACCAGGGGATAAAAGCGGATGTTGAAATTGACCGCGTTCACCAGGCCCTTTTCTGCCGCCAGTTTAACCAGTTCCGCAGATTCCTCGGCGGTCATCGCCAAAGGCTTCTCGCAGATCACATGCTTGCCGGCTTCCAGCGCGGCTTTGGCGTGTTTGAAGTGCAGGAAATTGGGGGAAGCGATATGCACGACATCAATTTCCGGGTCGTTGACCAGATCATTGAAATCGCCATAGGCCTTCGGTACCAGTAATTTTTCCGCGGCGGCTTCGGCCAGTTCCTGGGTGGCTTCACCAATCGCCAAGACCTCAAAACCCTGCCGCCGGATTCCTTCCATGTGCGCGGGGCCGATGAACCCGACACCCACCACACCGACTTTGAATTTCTTTGCCATGAAGAGACTCCTTTCCGTAAATCGGTTCCATTCCAAAAAAATTTACAGTCTCACAGCAGCGATAAGATGGCCTAAGCCAATCCAACCCCTGCTGGAACGGTTTATAATCATGGTGCTTGCTCTCCGGAACAGTGACCCCGTGCGAACAACACCATTCGGGTGTATTATACAGGGAAACACACCAAGAAGTCACATAAGCAAACATTAACTAACGTTATCTCACATAATCTGACATCCAGGAGGATTCGATGGACCCCAAAACCCGCATCCAGACCGCACTCAAACACCAGCAGCCCGACCGGGTGCCTCTGGCGCTGTGGGGCGGCCCTTATGGGCTGGTCGATCCGCTTTATTTCGACCTGGTGAAACTGCTGAACCTGGGCGAACCGGTCCCGGCGATCCGCGAAGGGCACACGGTCAACCACATGGATGACCGGCTGTTGGAAGCCCTCGGCACGGACACCCGCCTGATCTGGCCCGGCGCTTCCCCCTCCAGCCCCACCCACCCCTCCCCGGAGGGCGATCTGATCTACGATGATTTCGGTCAGCCCTGGAAACGGACCTACCCCTACTATTCCGCCACCGAAGGGCTGCTCAAGAACGCCCAATCCATCGCCGAGATGGATGCGCTGGTGGATTGGCCGGATGTGAATGACCCACGCTGGACGTCCGGCGTCGCTGAAAGGGCTGCCAGCCTGAAGGATAGCGGCTTTTTCGTGATCGGCCGGATGGTCGTTTCGCACGGCCCCTTCCAGATGGCCTGCGACTTGCGCAGCATGGAGAATTTCATGATGGATATGATGATGGAACCGGATTTCGCCGGTGCGCTGCTGGACCGGGTGACGGACACCATCATCGGCCTGACCCGCAACTATCTGGAGGCGGCCGGCCCGGCAATGGATATGATCGAGTTGCCCGGGGATGACTATGCCGCGAACGATAACCTGATCTTCTCGCCCCGCCTCTTCCGCCGAATCATCCGCCCCCGCCTGGAACGCATTATCGCCGCCGTGCGTGAAATCCGCCCGGATATCGCCATCATGCTCCATTCCGACGGCGCGATCGGCGCACTGGTGCCGGATTTCATTGAGATGGGCATTGATGTGGTCCACCCCCTCGAACCGGTCAGCGGGATGGACCCGGCGCAGGTCAAGCGGGAATACGGCGACCGGATCAGCTTCCTGGGCGGCGTGGATATCTCGCATGCCATGCCGGGAACGCTGGATGACGTGCGCGCCGATGTGGACAGGTGCCTGCGGGACCTGACCCCCGGCGGCGGCTATATCATGGCGCCCTGCAACCACCTGCAG
>CAYUSC010000054.1:0-16046 GCA_964447265.1 uncultured Candidatus Brevefilum sp. | reverse complement strand
TTGCGGGGAGGGGACAAAGGGGTGGGGTGTCTTTTGACTGGTGCGCGTAAAAGAGATGCGCACCCTACGAAGGAACTAATGAGATCACGCGCAGGGTGCGCTCTATTTTTGAGCGCACCAAAGAAGGATTCTGGGGTATGATGCCCATAATAACAATTCCTCCCAAACAGACAAAGGACAATTTTATGGGTGCAAAATCCTTTTCAAGCGAAAACATTCAACCTTCAAAAGAGGTGTTGGATTGGCTGCTGGATTCCGACCCGGCCATCCGCTGGCAGGTGCTGCGGGACCTGACCGATTCCTCGCTGGAGGAGATCATGCGGGAACGGGCGCGGGTAGCGAAGGAGGGCTGGGGTGCGGAATTGCTCTCGCTGCAAGGGGCGGATGGGGCCTGGGATGGCAAGGCCTGGAATCCCGGCTGGGATTCGACCATGCACGCGCTTTGGCTGCTCTGGCTGTTTGGGCTGGATCCGACCAGTGACCCGGCGAAACAGGCTCTGACTTTGGTCCGGGAAAACGTGACCTGGCTGGGATGCGGGCCAGAGCAATGCGACCAAAACGCCTATTTTGAGGGTGAGATCGAGCCTTGCATCAACGGGCAGGTCGCCGCGGGAGGGGCGTATTTCGGCCAGGATGTGAAAGGCCTGATCGAGCGATTATTGATCGAACAACTGGCCGATGGGGGCTGGAACTGCGAGGCGGAATTTGGCTCAACGCGGGCTTCATTCAACACCACGATCTGCGTCCTGGAAGCATTGCTGAACTATGAAAAGACCTTTGGCGCTGATTCGGCGGTCACGGCAGCGCGTCAAAAAGGCGAAGAATATCTCCTGGTACGGCATCTTTTCAGGCGGCTTTCGACCGGTGAGGCGATTGAGCATGATCGTAAGTGGGGTGACGATTGGAAGCAGTTCTCATTCCCCTGCTGGTGGCATTACGACATTTTGCGGGGGCTGGATTACCTGCGCAGCGCGATGGTTGAACCGGATGACCGGATTACGGAGGTGATTGGGCTTGTGCTTTCAAAGCGGGGTGAGGATGGCCGCTGGAATTTGGATGCGACCTATCCCGGCGTGGATATGCTGGATATGGGGGAACGGGTGGGGCAGCCCAGCCGCTGGGTCACGCTGCGTGCTCTGCGCGTGTTGAAGTGGGCGATGGGGTAAGCCGAGATTTATTGGTGCGCGTTAAAGAGATGCGCCCTTTTCAAAATAGACATAGCACAGAATGCAGGTCACGCATGGCGGCTTAGCCGTCTGCGTGACTTTTTTTGTGTCACGCTGGAAGCGTGACCTACAGGATATCACAATCCTGTATGGGCTAGGTAGAAAAGGTGTAGGGTGTGCTCCGGTTTTGAGCGCACCACATTTAAGCCAGTTCTTTAGAATTCAAACCATTAAATTGTATAGCGATGAAAGAAGTTCCCCCTCCCTGCTTGCGGGGAGGGGACACGGGGGTGGGGGAAAAGGTCTAAGTTGGTGCGCATAAAGGAGATGCGCACCCTACAAAAGAATGGGGGAAGATGTAGGGTGTGCTCCGGTTTTGAGAACTCCAGATTTGCTTATGCGAATCATGTAAATGGCAAATAATGGAGTCCCTTTCAGTTCCCCAAATTTGAATCATGATACAATCTGAACGTAACCAAACCTTTACCCAATTAACTCAGGAGGAACCCATTCCTATGGCACAAGAATCGTCGTTTAAGCTCACTTATGCGACCATGTTCAGCCCGCCCGAAGAATTACACACCCACTTTGCCGAAGCGATGGATGCGCTGAAGGGAAAACTGGGGCAGGAATACCCGATGTTCATCAACGGTGAGGAACGCTTCACCACAGAGAAATATCGGGAGGTCTCACCGATCAATACCGACCTGCACCTGGCAACCTTCCAAAAAGGCGGCGTCAAAGACGCTGAAGACGCCATCGCGGCGGCCCGCGCGGCTTTCCCCAAGTGGAGCCGCATGAACTGGGATGAGCGCGTTTACCTGCTGCGTAAAGCAGCGGATATCATCGACCAGCGCCTGTTCGAAATCGGCGCGGTGGTCACGCTCGAAGTCGGTAAGAACCGGATGGAAGCCCTCGGCGATGTGGCCGAGACGGCTGAACTGATCCGCTATGCCTGCACCCAGATGGAAGCCAGCCAGGGTTATCAAGCCAAGATGGGTATTGACCCGCTGCAAGGCTACATTTCCACCAATAAATCCGTGCTCAAACCCTATGGCGTTTGGGTTGTGATCAGCCCCTTCAACTTCCCCGCTGCCCTGACGGGCGGCCCCTCGGGCGCGGCCCTGACCGCCGGCAACACGCTGGTGATCAAACCCGCCTCCGTCACCACCTGGACCACAGCCCTCTTGGTGGATTGCTTCCGCCAGGCGGGCATCCCGGATGGCGTTGTGAACTTCGTTTCCGGCCCCGGTTCCACCGTCGGCAAGGCCCTGGTGGAAAGCAAGGATGTGGACGGGATCACCTTCACCGGCTCCTTTGATGTCGGTATGGACATCTATCGCACTTTCGGCAGCGGCGATTACATCCGCCCCACGATCCTCGAGCTGGGCGGCAAGAACCCCACGATAGTCTCCAAGAACGCGAACCTCGAAGACGCGGCCATCGGTATCGTCCGCTCCGCTTTCGGCCTGCAGGGACAGAAATGCTCCGCTTGCTCCCGGGTTTTCGTAGAAGAAGAACTCTACGAAAAGCTGGTGGCGCGAGTAGTTGAACTGACCCAAAAACTGAAGATCGGCGACCCTGTGGAACGTGATACTTATATGGGGCCTGTGGTGACCAAGGGTTCCTATCAGGATTTTCAGGATTTCTGCAAGGATCTGAAAGAGGCTGGTAAGATCGCTACCGGCGGCAATGTACTTACCGAGGGTGAATTCGGCAAAGGTTATTTCTGCGAGCCGACCGTGGCGGTCGATGTGCCGATCACGCACAAGCTCTGGCAGCAGGAAATGTTCGTCCCGATCACGATGATCCACCCCGTGAAGAGCCTCCAGGAGGCGATGGAACTGGCCAATGGCGTCAAATATGGGCTGACGGCCGGTTTCTATGGCACGGAGGAGGAAGTCGGCTGGTTCTTCGATAATATCGAAGCAGGCGTGGTTTATGCCAACCGTCCGCAGGGTGCCACTACCGGCGCCTGGCCGGGATTCCAGCCTTTTGGCGGATGGAAGGGCTCCGGCGCCAGCGGCAAGAATGCCGGCGGGTTGTATTATCTGCCGCTCTATATGCACGAGCAAAGCCAGACCTTTATTCAAAGGGCCTAGGCATAACCAATTTATAGACCTAAAACCGGATGGTTTGTCCGTCAGCCATCCGGTTTGACCTTATCTTATGATCCGATACTTGTTTTCCCGATTGGGCTGTCTGATCTGGCTGGTGGGCGCTGTTGTATTGGGCGTGGGGATTGTCTCGGAAAGCTCCGGACACCCCGCTTTTTCAATGGTCGCCGGCGGGATTGGTCTGCTCGTGGTGGGCTTCCTGCTCTGGCAGTGGCTGCGCCCCAAAGGGCAGAAGAACTCCCGTTTTTCAATGCTGCGCAGGAGCACCTGGGAGGATGAGCAGGACGGGGATAATGAAGAATGGAAATAATATGACCACGAAATTAACTTCTCTGAGTGACGCCATTCGACAATATGTTCATGATGGGGACCTGGTCTATGCTTCCGGGTTCACCCATCTGATCCCTTTCGCCGCCGGGCATGAGATCATCCGGCAGGGCATTAAGGACCTGGTGCTGGCCCGCGCCACACCGGACCTACTCTATGACCAGATGGTCGCTGCAGGATGTGCCCGTAAGGTGATTTTCTCCTACATCGGTAACCCCGGCGTGGGCTCCCTGCGGCGCATCCGTCAGGCGCTTGAATCCGGCGAACTGGAGTGGGAGGAATATTCCCATTTCAGCATGATCAGCTGTTTGCAGGCGGGCGCCAGCGGGCTGCCTTTCATGCCGATGAAACAGACCGGCGCGACCGATCTGGAATCACAGAATCCCAAATTTAAACGCGTGGCCGACCCCTATACCGGCGAGGAAGTGGTGGTTGTGCCGCCATTGATCCCGGATGTGGCGATCGTCCATGTGCAGCGAGCGGATGTGAACGGGAACGCGCATGTCTGGGGCATCCTCGGCGAGCAGCGCCTGGCCGCCTTTGCCGCAAAAAAGGTGATCCTGACGGTGGAGGAGATCGTGGATGAATCCGTGATCCGCTCCGACCCCAACCGCACGCTAATCCCCGGACTGGTGGTGGATGCGGTTTGCCATGTGCCTTTCTGCGCCCATCCCTCCTACACTCAGGGCTACCACGACCGCGATAATGACTTCTACCTGGCCTGGGATAAGATCAGCGAAACGGATGAAGGCGTAAAAGCCTATCTGGATGAGTGGATTTATGGTGTGCCCGACCGGGCGGCCTATTGGGAGAAACTGGGACCTGAGGTTCACCAGCGTTTGCATGCCGGACAGCGACTTTCCGAACCGGTTAACTACGGCGATTATTGAGATTGAGGCGGTATCATGGCGGAACTTGA
Organism: uncultured Candidatus Brevefilum sp.; assembly: GCA_964447265.1. Taxonomy (GTDB): domain Bacteria; phylum Chloroflexota; class Anaerolineae; order Anaerolineales; family Anaerolineaceae; genus Brevifilum. The sequence goes on along the minus strand of CAYUSC010000054.1, from coordinate 11,517 downwards.
CTATAACCCGAAAGAATTGATGGTGGTGAATGCATCCCGGCTCCTGCGGGACTTCGATGTGGTCTTCGTGGGCGTGGGGATTCCGAACCTGGCCTGCAACCTGGCCCGGCGGACGCATGCCCCCAATTTACAGATGATTTATGAAGCCGGGGTGATCGGCGCGCAGCCCTCCCGGCTGCCACTCTCGATTGGCGACCCCTCACTGGTCACCGGTTCGACCTCGGTCTGCAGTATGTATGACGTTTTCACGCTTTACCTCCAGCGAGGGAATGTGGATGTGGGTTTCCTGGGTGGAGCGCAGATCGACCAATATTGCAATATCAACGCCACAATGATCGGCGGCGATTACCAGCATCCGAAAGTACGGCTGCCCGGTTCGGGCGGTTCGATGGAGATCGCGGCCTGGGCCAATCGCTGTTACATCATCACCCCGCACCAGAAACGGCGCTTCCCGGCTAAAGTTGATTTTCATACTTCGATTGGTTTTCTCGAAGGCGGCGATGCCCGCCGGAAGACGGGCGTGCGCGGCGGCGGGCCGGAAGCCGTGGTAACCAACCTGGGCGTGATGCGTCCCGATGAGAATGGAGAACTGGTGCTGACAGCGATGCATCCCGGCGTGACCTATGAGCAGGTGGCCGAGAACACCGGCTGGCCGCTGAAGATGGTTGCCGATTGTGCGGTGACCGAACCGCCGACCCTCGAAGAGCTGCGCATCCTGCGGGAAGACCTCGATCCTCAGCGAATCTATATTTAGACAGGCTCATCAGGTAGAATCCAAACAAAAAACGGGCCAATACCATGAAAAAAGAAATTCAGATCCTATCCACTTTTGAGCTGACGAGAGAACAGCAGGAACGTTTTCGTAAGGCATCCGACCGGGTGAAGCTGATCGTGATCCCCACCAACGATCCTGATGCGATCTCTGATGAAATTTGGGCGGAGACGGACGTGCTCTATACCTGGGATGTGCTGCCGGATTCTGAAAAAGTGCCTCTTCTCAAGTGGGTGCAATTTGGAGGCGCCGGTGTGGATTTCTTTATGCAGTCCTCTCTGGCACAAAAAGAGGACATTCTGCTGACCTCAATGAGCGGTGTGATCACCAGCCAGCTTGCGGAATATGTCGTGATGGCGCTTTTGGCTCTGGGGCATAAAATGCCCGAATTAATGCATATTCAGGCTGATCACCATTGGCTTACCGAAAAGGAAATGACAGCCAGGGTGATGCCGGTGGAGTTGCGCGGCAGCACGGTTGGCATCTTGGGCTATGGCAGCATCGGCCGCCAGGTGGCGCGGTTATTACAGCCATTTGGCGCAGAAATTTTGGCTGCCAAACGTGACGTGATGCACCCGGAGGATACCGGCTATATTCCTGAGGGCATGGGTGACCCCAATGGCGACTTTTTCACCCGGCTTTACCCAATGGAAGCGTTGAACAGTATGCTTTCCGTCTGCGATTTCGTGGTGGTAACCCTCCCATTAACAGATGCGACCCGTCATCTTTTGGGCCAGGAGGCGTTTGAGGCCATGAAGGAGACGGCTTATCTGGTGAATGTGGGCAGAGGAGCGGTGATTGATGAACAGGCAATGATCGCGGCGCTGAAGGCGGGCAAGTTCGCCGGCGCGGCGCTGGATGTTTTTGAGGTTGAGCCTCTGCCTGAAGAAAGTCCTTTGTGGGATCTGGAGAATGTGTTCCTCAGTTCGCATGTCTCCTGGCTGAGCAGGAATCTTCAGGAAGAAACCCTGGCCTTGTTCCTGGAAAATCTCAACCGCTATATGGCCGGTTTGCCGCTCTATAACCAGGTTGATTTGAAAAAGGGATATTGATCCGGGAAGAGATTTGGGCGGATATGATGCGCCGCCTCAATAGTATTTATGATATGAAGGGTGCGCTCCGGTTTTGAGCGCACTTTTTTTACCCCTTTCCCGTCCCTTCCCCTCTTGAGGGGAAGGGTGCCGAAGGCGGGATGGGGCTGGCAAGATGGATTGAAATTATATTTGGGCGGTTCTCTGTGACAACCTCAAAAAACATGATTCGTAGGGTCGCCCCTTGTGGGCGACCTTTGTAATGATGAAATGTGTGATGAAAATTCAAGCAACTTATTTTGTCACGGTGGAAGCGTAACCTACGATGATGAGATTTGGATGATTGAATGAGGTTACGTTGGACGACCTTTTTATAGCAAAACAAATGTTCCATAATTAACCCTCACATGGTAAAATCAGCGCATGGATCTATTTGACCATGCCCTCGAAGAACGGATGCAGCAGGAAGCTCCCCTGGCGGACCGGATGCGGCCGCAGACCCTGGACGAGATCATCGGCCAGGATCATATCATTGGGGAGGGGCGTTTGCTGCGCCGGGCTATCCAGGCGGACAGGCTCTTTTCTTCAATCATTCTTTATGGCCCTCCGGGCACCGGCAAAACCACCCTGGCGCGGGTCATCTCCAACCTGACGAAGGCCCATTTTGAAAGCCTCTCCGCCGTGCTGGCGGGCGTGGCTGACCTGCGCAAAGTGATTGGGGAAGCCACCGAGCGCCGCCGACTTTATCAGCGGCGGACGATCCTCTTCATCGACGAAGTGCACCGCTGGAACAAGGCTCAGCAGGATGCCCTGCTTCCGCATGTGGAAAGCGGGTTGGTGACCCTGATCGGCGCCACCACCCAGAACCCCTATTTTGATGTCATCAAAGCGCTGGTCTCCCGGTCACGGGTTTTTGAGATGCACTCGCTGACCGAAGAAGATATCCAAATGATCCTGTTGCGTTCCCTGCAGGACCCCGAGCGCGGCTATGGCAAGCTGAAGGTTGAATTAGCACCGGAAGCGATGGCGCATCTTTCCCGCATGGCGGGCGGAGATGCCCGCAATGCCCTCAACGCCCTGGAACTGGCCGTGGAAACCACGCCGCCAAGTAAGGACAGCGTGATTCGGATTGGGCTGGATGTGGCCCAGGAATCGATCCAGAAGCGGGCGGTGCTTTATGATAAGACCGATGACGCCCATTACGACACCATCTCTGCTTTCATCAAATCCGTACGCGGCTCGGACCCCGACGCGGCGGTTTACTGGCTGGCGAAGATGCTCCACGCGGGCGAAGATCCGCGCTTCATCCTCCGGCGGTTGATTATCCTCGCCGGTGAGGATATTGGTCTGGCCGACCCACAGGGGCTGGTGGTGGCCAATGCGGCTGCTCAGGCCTTTGAATACATCGGTTTTCCGGAAGGGATCTTCCCGATTGTGGAAGCGACCCTTTACCTGGCGACCGCGCCTAAATCCAACTCCGCTTTTGCCTATCACGCCGCCCTGGCGGAGATTGAGGAAAACGGCGTTGGCCCGGTGCCGATCCATTTGATGGACGCCAGCCGGGATGCCAGGGGGCTGGGGCATGGCGTGGGCTATGATTACCCCCACGAGCATGAAGGACACTGGACGCCGCAGCAGTACCTCCCGAGCAGCGTCTTGGGAACCCATTTTTACCGGCCTTCCGATCAAGGCTACGAAGCCCAGGTGCAGGAACGGGTGCGGCTCTGGCGGGAAGCGCAGGACAAGGTCCTGTTGGAAGAAAAACAGGAGAAAAAGGCTTCATAATGACAACCTTTCTGTTGATCCGACATGGCGATAATGATTTCCTGGGCAGTAAACTGGCGGGCAGGCTGCCTGGCGTGCACCTGAACGCCAAAGGACTGGCGCAGGCCCAGGCCGTCGCTGATGGTCTGGCGGATTTGCCCATCACGGCAATCTATGCCAGCCCATTGGAAAGAACCCAGGAAACCGCCCAACCCCTTGCACAAATGAAAGGGCTAACCATTCAGGTTTTGCCCGAATTGATGGAGATCGATTTTGGCGAGTGGCAGGGGCAGGAACTTGATTTGCTCAGGAAAGACAAATCGTGGAATATCGTCCAAACCAGCCCCGCAGGTTTCAGGTTCCCGGGTGGGGAGAGCTTTGTTGAAGCTCAGACCCGAGCCATTTCGGGGTTATCGGCGCTTGCCGAGCAATACGGCGAAAAGGAACTGGTTGTCTGCACTTCTCACAGTGATGTCATTCGTCTCACGGTGGCCCACTTTCTGGCGCTGCCATTGGATCGCTTCCAGCGGATCAGGATCCGCCCGGCATCCGTCACGGTGCTGCATTTGAATGGCGGCCAGGGCTATTTTGGCCCGATCAACTACTCCTTTGATTTCAAATCCGAACTATTTATCTGATTCCCAAATTTATTACCCGGAATTAATCTAAAATTGTGAAAATTGTTCCGATTGGCCTTTGGTGTAGGCTATAATTACGGTTGCGTCTGACATTAGAAGGAGCGCCATGGACAAGCATTTTGTCAAACCCGGATCGAAAATTAAATTGAATGAATACCCGACCCGTTCGGATGACAGCATATTAAAAGATGATGGCAAAGCCCAGCTTGCGGTTTTGGCCACCCAGCTTGCTGACCTGCAGGAGCTCCTCTATGCCGAACATAAGCAGAAAGTCCTGATCGTTTTGCAGGGTATGGATACCAGCGGTAAGGACGGCACCATCCGGCATGTCTTTGGCGATGTGAACCCCCAGGGCACGCAAGTCTATGGTTTCAAGGTGCCCACCCCGCAGGAACTGGATCACGACTATCTTTGGCGGGTGCATAAGAACACGCCCGGCAAAGGGGAAATTGCGATTTTCAACCGCTCTCATTATGAGGATGTGCTGGTTGTCCGGGTGCATGACCTGGTGCCCAAAACCGTCTGGGAAAAGCGCTATGACCAGATCAATGCCTTTGAAAAGCTCCTGGCTCAGGAAGGCACCACGATCCTGAAATTTTGCTTGCATATCAGCAAAGCGGAGCAGGCGGAGCGATTCCTGGCCCGGCTGGATGAACCCTCAAAGCAATGGAAATTCAATCCGGGCGATCTGGAAGAGCGCGAATATTGGGATGCTTATATGGCGGCCTATGAAGATATGGTCAACCGCACCAGCACGGAGTGGGCGCCGTGGATTGTCGTGCCCTCCGACCAAAAATGGTATCGCAACCTGATCGTGGCCGAAACCATTGTCAAAACGCTGAAAGGTCTGGATATGCACTTTCCCAAAGAAGTGCCGGAAATTGAAAAATACAGGGGAATCCTTGAGGAGATGATCGCTAAGGAATCCTGATGAGTTCAACACTCCCGAACCAATATCTCCGGTTTGTCCTCGCCGGTTGTGTGAATGAGGATTTTATTCTCCCTATCTCAGGATCCCCCCAGGACTCAGTTCTGGGGGGAAACCTCCCTTATGCCGCAGCAGGGCTTGCTTTATGGGGCGGCGCGGCAGGGATGATTGCCCGAGTCGGTGAGGATTTTCCGCTGGAATCGCTGGACCGCTTCCGCCAGCTCGAATTTGACCTTAAGGGAATCAAATTGGTGGAAGGAAAAATGGACATCCGCCGTTTCATTGCCCATCAGGATGAAGCCGCGTATTTTGAAGATAACCCGATGCAGCATTATGTGGATCGGGGGTACCCTTTTCCCCAGCGGTTGTTAGGTTACAAAACCCGATCGCTGACTCCCCCAAAAATAACAACGCCGCAGAAGCAATCCATCCAGATTTCCGACATCCCCGAATATTATTTAGAGGCCAGCGGGGTTCATATCTGCCCGATTGACCATCTATCCCATATCATCCTGCCCTCCGTTTTCCGTCAGGGCCGGGCTACAACGATAACCCTTTCGCCTTCCCCCGGTTATATGACGCCGACCTATTGGGGAGAATTGCCGGGTTTGCTGTCTGAAATCACAGCCCTGATCGTGCATGAAAAAGAAGTCCGGGCGCTCTTTCAGGGGCGGGGATCAGATCTTTGGGAGATGGCGGAAGCCCTGGGTGGGATGGGACCGGAATTCATTGTGATCCAAACGGCACGTTCCGGCTATTACCTCTATGACCATGTCAGCCACAAACGTTGGGTGATCCCGCAATACTCTTCCCGGATTGCTGATCCCACCGGTGGGCTGGACGCTTTTGCCGGCGGTTTTCTGGTTGGCTACCGCGAGAATTATGACCCCCTGGCAGCCTCCCTGAAAGGGGCCATTGCCGCCTCCCTGACTGTGGAAGGCAGCGGTGTTTATTACGCGCTGGACGCGATGTCCGGATTGCGGGACGCGCGGCTTGAGTCTCTGAAGGGACTCGTCCGCGAAATTTAGCTGTCCAAATTTGGTAATTCAGAAAAAATTCCGTTTTTGTGAGCATCAAAGGATTTATCAATTAATAAGCCTTCCCTTTGAGGGGAAGGTGGTACGAAGTGCCGGATGAGGTGGAGCCTTTTCCTCAAGAGTCCGTTCTGAATTTATTTGCTAAAACACCCCCTCATCAGTCTGCTCCGCAGCCAGCTTCCCCGCCAGGGGGAAGCCTTAACAAGGCTAGCTGAGATCAATTCTCTGGGATAAACCTAATATTGAAGGTTTCTTATTTCGAGTTTGGAACTTCGGGTTAGAGATATTCCTTGAGCAATTCCTGTACCATGCCGGGGTTGGCTTTGCCGCGCATCTCACGCATGACCTGGCCGAAAAACCACTGTCGCAGGGCGATCTTGCCCTCCCGATAGGCCTGCACCTCGTCGGGATGATCCGCCAGAACCCGGCGGACCACTTCAGCGATGGCGTCCCGGTCGGAGATTTGAGCTAATCCTTCCACCTCAATGATCGCCGAGGCCGACTGCCCGGTGGCGACCATCTTTTCCAAAACGGTCTTGGCTGTGGCGTTATTGATCTTGCCTTCCAACAGCAGGTCTAGCAGCCCGGCCAGGGCAGTCGAGTTGATCGGCAGGGAATCGATGACAGCGCCATTGGCGTTCAGGATTCCGAACAACTCACCGGAGACCCAGTTGGCGGCCAGCCCGGCATTCGGTTGCTGCATGGCGTTGAGGACGCTCTCATAAAATTCAGCGATACCCCGATCCGTTGTGAGGATTTCCGCCTGGTAGGCGTCCAGGCCCAGGTCCGCCATAAAGCGAACGAACTTGCGATCCGGGCGTTCCGGTAGCACTGAACGGGCAGCTTCAATTTCCGCAGGGCTGATGACCAGCGGGGGCAGGTCCGGCTCGGGGAAGTAGCGATAATCGTGGGCTTCTTCCTTGCTGCGTTGCGAGACGGTGACCTCGTTGACCTCGTCCCAGCCGAGGGTTTCCTGGCTCACCTTGCCACCCGCATCCAGCAGGGCCGTCTGACGATCCAGCTCATAGGCAATGGCGGCGGTCATGGTGCGGAAGCTGTTGAGGTTCTTGATCTCCACCCGGGTGCCGAGGATATCGCTGCCTTCAGGGCGGACGGAGACATTCGCTTCAAAACGGATCACGCCTTTTTCCAGATCACCCGAGTTCACACCCAGATATTGCAGTACCATCCGCAGGGCGCGGGTGTAGGCCAGCACCTGCTCGATGGAGTGCATATCCGGTTCAGAGACGATCTCCAGCAGCGGGATTCCGGCGCGGTTGAGGTCCACCAGCGAATAAGCACTATCATCGGTGTGAATATGGGTCAGCTTGCCGGTGTCCTCTTCCAGGTGCACGCGGCGGATGCGGATATCGAGCCAGCCGGCCTCCGTGCGCACAGGCAGGAGCCCGCGTTCAGCCAGGGGATATTCGTATTGGGAGATTTGGTAACCTTTGGGCAGATCAGGATAGAAGTAATTCTTCCGCGCGAACTGGCTGACCTCGTTGATCTCGCAATCCAGCGCGAGGGCCACCCGCAGGCCAAAGGCGACCGCCTGGTCATTGACCACGGGGAGCGAACCGGGCATCCCCGCACAGACGGGGCAGACCGCGGAATTGGGTTCTGCCCGGGTTGGATCCAACACCGGGCAGCCACAGAACATTTTTGATTGGGTTTGCAGTTCGGCATGGACTTCCAGGCCGATATCTGCGCTATATCCAGATTTCATCTCAAACCTTTATTCAATTTTCCGGCGACCCTGGCAAACTGAAAGGTGAGGATGCTTGCGATGGTCTTGCTGTTGAATGGAACCTGGTCGGGTCAGAGCCTTTTCAGGAAATGGCTGATCTTTTCCAGGGCAATTTCGAGTTTTTCATAGCTGGTGGCATAGGAGCAGCGGACAAAGCCAATGCCGGAATCGCCAAAGGCGGAACCGGGCACCACAGCCACTTTTTCTTCCAGCAGGAGTTTCTCGGCGAAGGTGACGTCATCCAAACCGGTGTTGTAGATGCTGGGGAAGACATAAAAAGCACCGTGCGGCTCGAAGGTGGGCAGACCGAGGCTGTTCAGGCCTTCATAGACCAGTTTGCGCCTGCGGTCATATTCCGCCAGCATCTCCTTGACATAGGGTTCGCCGACTTTAAGAGCGGCCAGCGCACCGTATTGAGAGACTGTTGGCGCGGACATGACGGAATATTGGTGGATGCGGACCAGGCCGTTGATCAGGCTGGCCGGGCCGGCAGCATATCCGATCCGCCAGCCGGTCATGGCGTAGTCTTTGGAAAAGCCGCCTAAAAGCAGCGTACGTTCCTGCATGCCCGGGAAGGCCGGGAAGCAGATATGTTCCTGCCCATAAACCAGTCGGTCATAGATCTCATCGGAGATCACGACCAGATCATGCTCTTCCGCGATTTTGGCAATAGCTTCCAGGTTTTCGCGTTTGGCAACTGCCCCGGTGGGGTTGTTGGGATAGCCCAACAGGATGGCTTTGGTCCTGGGGGTGATCGCTTTTTCGATCACGGCCGGATCAGGCTGGAAATCATCTTCCATGGTCGTGTAAATCTCAACCGGTTTTCCACCTGCCAGAGCGACTTCCGCCTGGTAGGAGACGAAACACGGGGTGGGGATGATGACCTCATCCCCGGGATCAAGCAAAGCTGTGAAGGTAAGGTAGAGGGCCTCGGATACGCCCACTGTGACGATAATCTCGTTGACCGGGTCATAATGCACGCCATATCGTTCTGCCAGGTTTTCCGCAATGGCCGTACGAAGCTCCATGATGCCCTGATTGGAAGTGTAATGGGTCTCACCCTTGTAGAGGGCTTGCACCCCGGCATCAATGATCGGCCGGGGCGTGGTGAAGTCGGGCTCACCAATTCCGAGCGAGATCACGTTTTCCATGGTGGCGGCAATGTCGAAGAATTTCCGGATTCCGGAGGCTTTCAGGTTGGTCACGGTCTTTGAGAGATAACTTTTTGGCATTCACGCTCCTTGATAGAGTAAATGGATACGATCCTAATTTTACAACGACAAATCACCTTTAGAGTGGATTTGCCAGGTTTCCGATTCGATTGTGTAGGTCAATTCGAACAAGGTATCTCCGGGTGAACAGCGAACCAGGAAAGTGAGCGAATCCGGATGGCGCTGCCGCTCGATGATTTCAATGACCTGATAGGTCTTTTCCTGCCAGATCACCCGGCGGGGTTCCTCCGGGTAGCTGGCGCCTGCATAACATTCAACCCGGTCCATCGCGTTTGGCCCTCAGCTCATTGATTGGCGCAGCTATTATCGCCGAGATTGGCCCGACCGGTCTGGCCCCTCAAAGACACGCTGTGCCCGATCAGGGAATCCTCCAGCCGGCAGGATTTGAGCCACGAACCGGGGCCGATGATGCTTTCCCGTACCAGGCAGTCCTTGATCGTGACATTCTCGCCAACCGACACATATGGCCCGATCACCGACTGCAAAACCTGGGCGGTCGGGTGAATGAACACTGGCGGAATGATAACTGTATTTTCCGCGGGGGTCAATTTATCGCTGTTGTCAAAGCCGTGATCCAGCAGGTAACAGTTGGTCTCCAGAAGCGATTCCGGTGTGCCGGAATCCAGCCAGACATCCACTTTTTCCACCCGCATTTTCAGGCCTCGTTTGAGCAGGATATTGATGGCATCCGCCAGGTAAAATTCACCTTTAAGGTAAAGTTCCTTGTCGATTTGTTCCTCAACGGCTGAAAGGATCGTGGCGGCATCCTTGAAGTAATAACAGCCGACCACCGCCAGGTTATTGGACATATCATCCGGTTTCTCAATCAATTCCGAGATCCACCCATCCTGATCCACGAGCGTTACGCCAAAGCGGCGCGGGTCGGGGACGGGTTTAACCCAGATCACCCCGTCGGCTTCCTCACCGGAAAGGAAAGAGAAGTCGTTGCCGATGATTGTGTCGGAAAAGACGATCAGCAGGGGGCCGGAGAGCGCTTCCTTGGCCTGCCAAAGGGCATCCGATTGGCCGCGCATGACGGTATCAATGGGGAATTGGACCTTCCAATCGGGATAGAAGCGGGCCATGTGCTCCCGGATTTGCGGTTCCACCTGGGCATTGACGGAGAAGATGAATTCCGATTCCTGCACATTGGGCACGGTCCTGACCATTTCCAGTACAAAATCGATCACCGTTTTGCCGGCCAGGCTGACCAGCGGTTTGGGGCGGCTCCAGGTGAGCGGCCGTAATCGGCTGCCAAATCCCCCCATTGGGATCAAAATTTTGATCGCTTGCTCCAAAGCTGCACCTCCGGAAAAGAAAGTCCCGATGAACCGATTGAGTGTCTCGTCACCCTATTGTACTTTGCAATTGGGTGGGGTTGGTCGGCCTATTTGACCGCCCAGGAATCATCGCCAATGTTGAACCGGCCGGACTGATTGGTGATATTCACATTATGCCCGATCAGCGAGCCTTCCAGAAGCGAACCGGTGACATGCGTGCCTGAGCCGATGATCGAATCCCGGATCGTGCTGTCATTCACCACGACACCTTCTCCCAGAGAGACATGCGGCCCGATCACCGCAGTATTGATGCGGGCGGTGGGGTGAATGTTCACCGGTGGGATGATCACGGTATCTTCCAGGTTAGTCGCGGATTTGGCGTTATCCTGACCATGCTCCAGCAAGTAGCGGTTGGTTTCCAGAAGCGCTTCAGTCGTGCCGGCATCCAGCCAGGTGTTGACCATTTCTGTGCGCATGGTCATCCCGCGTTCCAGCATGATGTTGATCGCGTCCACCAGGAAGAATTCATTTTTCAAGGAGATGTTGCGCTTGATCTGTTCTTCTATGGCGGAGATCAGATCCTCGGCTTCCTTGAAATAATAACAGCCGACCACGGCCAGATTGTTTTTGAGTTCCTGAGGCTTTTCGATCAGCCGGATCACTTGACGGTTCTTATCGACTTCGGCCACGCCAAAGCGGCGGGGATCCGGAACGGGTTTGACAAAAGCCACGCCCTGGGTTTCCCTGGCGAGGAAGGAAAAATCGTTGTCAATCAGAGTGTCCGAGAAGGCCATCAGCATTGGCCCATGCAGGAATTCGCGGGCCTGCCAGAAGGCATCGGATTGCCCTTTCATCTCCGGCTGGACGGCGAAATCCACATGAAAGTTTGGGTAATGGCGGGCGACGTGGTCCCTGATCTGTTCGCCCATCGTTGAACCAAGGATGAAGACAAATTCGGATTGCTCGAAGTTGGGCGCCGACCGGAACATATTCAAGATCTGGTCCAACACCGTCCCACCCGCCAGTGGGACCAGCGGCTTGGGTTTGGACCAGGTGAGCGGCCGCAAACGGCTGCCGAAACCGGCCAT
>CAYUSC010000053.1:15009-16137 GCA_964447265.1 uncultured Candidatus Brevefilum sp. | reverse complement strand
TCTGCTCTCATGGCAGGATCGATTTTGACAACGACTACACAATCACCTTATCAAACGAAATCCTGCTCAATAAGGACCTCACCATTGACGGTCTGGGTTATGTGATCCAAATCCAATCCAATGGCACAGACCGGATATTTTCAATTCCTCCTGGCGTAACCGTCTCTCTCGACCACCTGACGATTGCAAACGGAAACAAAGTCAACGCTGATGGTGGTGGAATATTAATCAACCAGGGGAACTTAACGGTGACCAACAGCACCTTACTGAATAACACAGCAGTTAGAGGTGGTGCCATCTTTAATGATGGCGGCGCTGTAACCATCACCAATAGTACTTTTTCAGGAAATACTGCGAATTCTGGAGGCGGTGGTATAAACAATTCAGCGGGGACTCTGAGCATCATTAATGTGACTTTGGTGGATAATAATCAGTACGCCATTTTTAATAGCGGCATTTTTCTGACGACTAATTCCCTAATTTATAACCATGCTTTGCCTGGCTGTCTAAATAACGGCGGCAGCGTCCAGTCCATTGATACTTTTATTGAAGACGGCAGTTGTCAGGCGAATTATTCCGGCTCATTAACCTTGGGTCCCCTCGGTTATTACGGCGGCACAACCCAGACTTATGCCCTGCTGCCAGGCTCAAGTGTGATTAATCGGGCTGGAACGACAGCCATCGCCACCGATCAAAGAGGCAAGCCGAGAGTTGGCGCTTCGGATCTCGGTGCGTTTGAATCTCAGGGGTTCATCCTGGCAATCACGGGCGGAAACAATCAATCCGCTAATATCAACCAGGCTTTCACCGCCCCCCTCACGGTGAGCGTCACACCCAACAACACGGGTGAGCCGACTTCCGGGGGTACGGTCAGCTACAGCAGCCCGTCAACCGGTGCCAGCGCCAGCTTCACCAGCACCACAGCAACGATCTCCAGCGGTCAGGCCAGCCTGAACGCGATTGCGAATAATATCGCCGGCTCCTATCAGGTTTCGGCCAGCACTGTTCCCGGCAATACGGTTAATTTCAATTTGAGCAACCTGAGTGCGCCCATCGCACAAGCGAATGCCGCGACATCCATCACCACCAATTCGGCGACGATCAACGGAAGCGTCAATCCCGGCAACC
>CAYUSC010000053.1:5270-14909 GCA_964447265.1 uncultured Candidatus Brevefilum sp. | reverse complement strand
GGATCCGGTGCGACCTTGAATGGCACCGTCACACCTCATGATACGAATGTAACTGTTTTCTTTGACTATGGCTCCACATTGAGCTATGGCGCCCCCGTCACGGCGGATCAAAGTCCCCTTTCCGGTGAAACGGCAACCGCGGTAACCTATCCTTTGACAGGGCTGGAACCCAACTCGACCTATCACTTCCGGGTTAGGGCTGTCAATTCGGGTGGTACCACAAACGGCGACGATCTGACCTTCACAACCAGCAAGATCGCACCAACAGCCACCACCGGCGCGGCAACCAGCATCGGGACAACCACGGCCACGCTCAACGGCACCGTTAATGCCAGTAATGATGAAACCACGATCTATTTCGAATATGGCCCGGATGTCTCCTACGGCTCAACCGCCGACGCCGATCAAAGTCCCCTGAATGGGCTGGCGGATACCGCCGTATCGGCTGATCTGACGGGATTGGTTGACAATAGTCTCTACCACTACCGTGTCGTGGCCTCCAACAGCGCAGGCACCACCTATGGCACTGACAAAACCTTCACCACGGACTTCTACCCCGGTGTGAAAATCAATCAGGCCCCTGTCCAACCCGACCCGACTAACATCACCCCGATCCATTTTTCGATCGTTTTCAGTAAACCCATTGATCTGGCAACTTTCACCTCGGATGATCTTGAAATAGGCGGAACCATCACAGGCCCGGTCACGGTGACCATTGAAGAGATCACCCTTTTCGACCGTATGGTCTTCGACATTAGCATCTCAGATATCCTCTCCGAAGGTACGATCACCGTTTCGATGCCGGCCGGCAAAGTCACCGATACCTATGGCAACCCCAATCTGGCAAGCACCAGCACAGATAACCAGGTCACCTATGATACATCCGGCCCTACAGTTGCCGAGCTCTCGTTGGAGGAAACCTATACCAGAAAAGGACCGGATCGATTCACGATCACATTTGACGAGAGACTCTATGACCCGATTGGCAATTCGGAGACGAATGACGTGACCAACCCCGCCAACTACCTGCTGGTGGAAAGCGGCAGCAACCAGCTCTTTGACACCACTACCTGCGCTGAAGGCCTTATGGATGATGACACCCAGATACCGATCAGCAACGTCACCTATGATGAGGGCAATTTACAGGTCACCGTTGAGCTTTTGAACACACTCCCGATTGATTCCTATCGCCTCCTTATCTGCGGCACAACCAGCCTATACAACCTGACGGAGTTGCCTTTGAATGATGGCGAAGATACCGTCTTTGATTTCAAAGTCCTCCCTGCGCCAACCACACTGCCCGAGACCGGGTTCGCTCCCGGAACGGAAACACCGCTTTCCGCTCAACCGGATGGACTGGAATACAGCACGACCGATATGATCCTGACCATCCCCAGCCTGAACGTGGAGGCCGATATCATTGGCATTCCCCAAACGAATACCAGTTGGAATATCAGTTGGCTGGGGAGCCGGATCGGCTATCTCTATGGCTCGGCCTATCCCACCTGGGAAGGAAACACGATCCTCACCGGGCATATCTGGAATGCTGATGGCTCCGCCGGTCCGTTCAAAGACCTCAAATCCCTGCGCTATGGCGACCGGATCACCATCGAGTCCAACGGCATCACCTATATCTACGAGGTACGCGATTCCCGTCTGGTGTCCCCCACAGCGGTGGATTCGGTCTTCCAAACCGAAGAACGGGATTGGATCACCCTGATCACCTGCGAGTCCTATGATCCCATCAGCGGGGAATACACCCTGCGGCGGGTGGTCCGCGCAGTATTGATTGATGTCCACTAAGCCTGTCCGGTAGGCCAAAAAAATCAAAAAGCCTGTCCTTGACGGAACAGGCTTTTTGATTGCTGGTTTCCGGTATCGGTTGCTATTCCACTATCACTAATCTCGGTTCAAAAAAATAGATCCAGCCAAACACCAGCAGCACCACTGCCAGAACAAGGTAAAGGATTCCTACCGCGTGGTGCTGGAAAGCATACGGAGCCTGGTGATTCCGCAATATCGGGATGACCTGTTTCGCCAAGGCTCTCCCCTGCGCCGAATCTGCCTGGATGACCACTTCGCCGGTGCGGGAGGTCAGCCAGATTTCCTCTTCTTTGCCACCAACCACCACAGTAAATATGGTCGCCTGGCGCTCGGTGGTCAGCAGAGTGCGCTTTTCACCGATCCGCACAGAAACCTCAATCCCCTGGCCCACAAGGGCATCCCGGCACAATGTCTCCACCGCCGTCAGCGGCAGCCCATAAACGGCCACCCCGCGCAGCCAGAAGCTGATACCTGCAGCCAGGGCAAGGTCCACCGCCACGTTTGCCCAAAAGCGCCAGTCCGGCAGAACCGCAATCCCATTCGCAGTGTCATTCGTGAAAATCGCAAGCAGGTTCGCCACCAATAACGGCAGGAATGTCAGCAGCAGCCAGCGCCGGTTGATGACCGCGACCGGCCGCAGCAGGATAACCAATCCCAACACGATCAGAACGAGCACCGGGATGGCAAATAAACTCACTTGCAGGATTTGGAGCGTCAAAATCATGTGCGACTCCTATTCGTTCGGCTGGATGCCGATAACCTGGAGTCTACCATCATCTATAGATTAGTCCAATTGATGAGAATGGGCTGATTTACTTCTGTTTGAATTTATATGAGCGAAAATCTGTTACCGGGCTATAACCAATCTTTTGATAAATAGAGTTAGAGGTGGGGTTATCCAGATCGGTGAATAAAGTGATGAATTCATACCCCATTTCCAGCAAATGCTGGCTGAGCCGCGCCACCAGAGCAGTGGCGTAGCCGTGCCTGCGGTGCTCCGGCGGGGTATAGACCGCACTGACCGTGATGGAATGCTGTAAGGGCCTTGTGCCCATCGCCATGGCCACCGGCTGGCCTCCATCCTCCCAAAGGAACACCTTCCCCTCCCGGGCCACCCGGCTGGCCCAATCCTGTTTCAGGGGCTGTTCCTTGCCCAGCGCTTCGTGTTCAAATGATTGCACCCATTCGGCAATTCGCCGGGCGTCCTCCGGCCGCGCCACCCTGCAATTGCCCGAGGGAAGCTCCGGCAGATGGACCTGGCGGAGTTCATAAACCCGCTGGTACATCGTCACTTCCCCCGCCTGCCCCGAAACCTCCCTCCAGCGGTCAAAGAATACCTCGGCGCATTGAACGGGACCGATCACGCCGGGAATCGCGATCTCGTTTTCCCAAAGATAATTGGTTAGGGAAGGCAGCCCCAGTTGGAAATCCGCCTCTTCCGCCAGGATCAGGTTGTGGGGTGGGGTCATCACGGCTGCCAGCAGGAGGTCACCGGATTGGCTTTTGACGGCAATAAAATGGGGATTGTTATAGGCTTGAGGTTCCTGCACCAGGCGCTCACAGATCCCCAGCATCAGGTTATTGACCGCTGCGCGGGCATAGAGCGTTTCACCCACACCCCCTAAAAATGTCTCTGCCCGGTCATATTGGATGAGTTTTATTTTCATTTACTGCTCCTGCATGTGACTTGCTGTGATAAATGGGGGTAGCCATCGAATCGTCTAGAACATAATGCCACAATCATAATTGAGAATATTCTTAACATCTATGTTGTTTATCGTATGAGGCATATCCGGTGAGAGGGTCACTATCACTTCAAAAAAGCCACCCCACCTGGAAAAGTAAACCACTCGAACAGTTACTTCTTCGTCAGTAATGATGACTCTTGGAACAGGATCAATTTGCCGGATTCTCTGCTTTTGCCGATCGGTAAAAGGTATACCCCATTTATGAAAATCGTTTTGATCGGCGTTTATCTCCTCTGACAATACATCCAACCTCGCCTTGCTGGTAATTACTTCCATTTCGTAATATTCTGCATGACTATAAAGATAGAACTGATTCCCCATCATATGTAACAGGACAAACTCAAAATAGCCTTCTTTAGTTCCATCAATTTCAATGAAATCTGTGTACTCGCAGGAGGCTGGATTGAGATTGTGATCGCACTCGCCCAATTGCGCCCGAAATTCTTCAAATGTCTCAAAGCGGGGATCGGTAACCTTGTGAGCATAGATGATTGGAATACCAAAAAGGTCAGTAAATGAATAGACAAAATCCAAAGTGTAGCCCGACTCGATCCGCAAATGGGTCAGCGGATCTAAAAGCTGATTTGGGTCAAAAACAACCTCAGGATCATAGGTCACAGCATCGTAATATTGTTCCGGGAAAGGCTGGCTGCGCACCAAGGTCGTGATGGCCGACGCGGTCTTTTGCGTGGATATGGGATTCAACCTTCCATCAATCCCCAGCCAGCTGCAGGCCGTCAGCGAAAAGACCAAACAGACTGTTACGATAATCCAGATGAATCGGTTTCTTGACCCCATAAATCCCTCATTTTGAAAGCCTTGATCAATTTTTGAGAAAAACCGGAACTACCCCTATTGTAACAGGGAGCAAGAGCTTATCAACCACCGATTTCCAGCGATAATAATCAAAAGAGCTCCACATCTCTATGGAGCTCCTGATTTATCAAACTATCTTCTTTTCGGTCTACCCGCCAACACCGAACAAATTGCTGAGCAAGAAGCCGACCAGGAAGCTGAACGCAGCCACGCTCAGGCTCAATCCCGCCATTTCAAAGAAACGACGAGCAAAAGGCAGATCCTTTGCCACGGAAATGTAGAAATTGAACAGCGCAATGATCGCCACGGATGTGGCAATCGAGATCCCCAGCGCGAGATAGGCATTATGCAGAAGCAGGAAGGGCAGGATCAGCAATGCCACCGTGACAACGTAAGCAATACCCGTGTAGATGGACGCCCGGACGGGATTCTTTTCGGTATCCTCGGACCCGGTCGAAAGGTATTCCGAAGCCGCCATGGAAAGCGAGGCCGCGATGCCCGTCACCAGCCCGGAAAGGGCGATCGTGTTCACATCCCGGAAGGCCAGCGTCAACCCGGCCAGCGCACCGGTCAGCTCGACCAGCGCGTCGTTCAGGCCCAAGACCACGGACCCGGCATAGACCAGCGCTTCCTCGTCCAGCATGTTCAACAGCTTTTCTTCGTGGCTGTCTTCGTCCTGGATCACGCCCCGGGCTTCGGGGATCACTTCTGCGATCAGCTCATAATTCACCTGAGCGCGTTCCTCCCCCCGCTCCATCAGTTTGAGGCCAAAGCTCAGTCCCAGTAATCGGCTGATGAGGGTGTAAAAACCCACCACAAAACGGTTGGGCTGGACATCCTTGCCGGTATAAGCTTTCCAGATCTCTGAATGTCGCTTTTCATCCGCCCCGATTTCTTCAACGATTTTGCGATTATTCTCGTCCTTGATGAATTTGGCGATACTCGAATAGACCAGATGCTCCGTAGCTTCGGTCTTTTGCGCTTTTAATAATTCCTGTTTGATTTCAGGTGATATATCCATTTAAAACTCCTCTATGGTATTGGTGTGTTGGTGTTATTTCCCTGATGCTCTTTTGGCTTCGGCCTGACATTCCGGGCACAGTCCATAGAACGACATCCTGGCGCCGATCAACTGGTAGCCGCTCTGTTCGTCAATTTCCTGCCGGATATCGGCCAGATGCTCGCTTGGAAAGTCCATAATCTTTTGGCAATTGATGCAGATTACGTTGATATGCGGGTCAATATCCGCATCGTAATGGACCGTATCATCTCCGGCCTGACCGATCACATGGATCGCACCCAGGTCCGCCAGAGTATTCAGCGTGTTATAGACCGTCATTAGGGAAAGGGACGGCATTTCAACTTTGAGATCATCATAGATCATGGCTGCGGTGGGATGGGTATCGTTCGATACCAGATAAGCGCAAATCCTCCGGCGCTGGGGGGTGATCCGCAAGCCGGATGTTTTGAGGGTATCAATAAGGTTTTGTTCTGTATTCATCTCAACCTACTTTATAATCATTACAAATATTTACTCATTATAGAGCGGCAGGAACGAAATGTCAAGCCACAGCCCCCGCGCCGCGCAGTTCTTATCCTAGGTGTAGAGAATGGTGGATTACAATACTATTATTGAATTTATCCTAATTTTGAAGAGCAGTTTCAGCCCATGGAAAAAGAAAACCGCCTACCCAAAATAACAGCACTTGCCCCAATCCTGATCATTCTGATTGGCGCGGCCCTCAGGTTCTACCACCTGGGCATCGTTGGATTTTCCAGCCCGTGGACTCTGGGTGGGCTGTATCTTGAATTTTCCCGGCAAATCTTCCTGAACCACTATTTGCTGCCCACCACCATTCCCAATTTTTCCCTGGGCGGACTGCCTTTCGCCTACCCTCCGCTCCCCTTCTACTTTGAAGCCTTCCTGGTTTTCACCCTGGGTTTGCCCAAATTCCTGGTCACCAACGCCCTGCCACCCCTGGTCAGCGTGCTTTCCATGATCGCCTTCTCCCGCCTCTTGAAGAAAATCATCCGGAACCCCACTGTCCGCCTGTTATCCCTGGCAATTTACGCCATCCTGCCCCTCAGTTTCATGGATCAGGTGGAGGCTGCCGGCCTGGCGGAAAGCTTCGGGGCATTGTTCATCATCCTCTTTATGGATGCTTTCTGGGCGTTCATTCATGACCTTGAAGACAAGAGAAAACTCTTCCTCACCGCGTTCATCTGGGCTGTATGCATTGCCGCCTCGCCTGCCAGCGCGTATGTCTCAGTTTTTATCTTCTTTGGCTTCACCGCCAAGTTATTCCAGCTTGAAAAGGGTCGAATCAAACAACTACTGTCGAAAATCTTTCTGTTGGGCGCAACAGCCGTTGTCCTCTCCAGCGCTTATTGGGGCGTGGTGCTCTGGAAACATGGCGCCGGTTTCTTCGTGGAGAGCTTCCTCGGGCAGCATTCAGGGTATCTCAACTTCTTGCTTGACAGCCTGCTGAACATCCATCAATTCATTTACGATCCGATTTCAGCCATCTTCCCCCTGCTGTTCATCTTCACCCTGGGCGTTCTGATCTACTTCCGGGAATACGGCTTCCTGCTTCTGCTGATTCTGGTCAGCCTGGTCCCCCGGGAGCTTTGGATCATGGGAGTCGTCGGCACAGTCTTCACGGGGTATGCCTTTGATCTGCTCGTTCAGAAACGCCAATCCCGGGATCTGCCCCAAAAGAAAAAATGGCTGCCTTATGCGATCCTCCTGCCGCTGGTGGTCGCACTGGTGGCGGTTGACACCCTTGATTTTTGCCTGAATCGGGAATTGGTCACGGCCGATACGATCCTCAGCGCTGACCAGCTTGCCCTGCTGGATGATATTGACTCAATCAATCCCACCCAGGCAGACCTGATCGTGATCGGCGGCGAGACCTTCTATGAATGGGCGCCCTACCTCACCGAGACCACCGTTCTGAATGAGTGGTATGGCACCGAGTTCGCGCCTGAAAAACGCTGGCTGGAAGATTTCACCGAAGCGCTCAAAACCTATCCCGATCTGCAATGCATCAACCAGCTCATCATGGAACATTTTAACCAGAGTGTGCTGGTTCTGATCGACGCCAACGTGCTCCCTGATTTGAACATCTCCAATTCCATTAATGATGTTTCCGAATATCAGGAAAGCGGTTTATTCTATTATTTGCTCGACTGAAGTATTTTTTATAAAATAAACTCCTCCCATCAGGATGAACGGGAGGAGTTTTTATTTACAGGGTATGAGTGAAGGCTACTCTTCCTCCCCCACCTTTTGCCCATCACCGATTTGCGCCAGGATGGCGGCATGGGTCTTGCGGGTGATCGGGTACCAGATCAGCAGAGGCAGGCTGACGATCAGCACCCCCGCCGCAACCGGGCCAAAGAACAGGCGGATGCCAAAAAGGGCTCTTGCCGTTTGCTGGAGCTGGTTGGGAACATAGCCAAACAGATCCAGCACCCAGCCGCAGACCGCGATCCCCAGCGCGCCGGTGAACTTGGTCAGGAACTGCCACATGCCGTAATAGATGCCCTCATGCCGTTCGCCGGTCATCGCCTGGTCATATTCCACCACATCCGGCAGCATGCTCCAGGGGAAGACCCACTGACCTGAGAAGC
This sequence comes from uncultured Candidatus Brevefilum sp., assembly GCA_964447265.1. Lineage (GTDB taxonomy): Bacteria > Chloroflexota > Anaerolineae > Anaerolineales > Anaerolineaceae > Brevifilum. Next base: position 6,888 of record CAYUSC010000053.1, on the reverse strand, counting down.
CGATCCCGGCCACAGCCACAATAGCGTAGATCCAGGGCGTGGGATGGTTGGGGAAGAAGAAGGTGACGATCACCGCGCAGCTTGCGATGAACAGCCCCAGGGCATAGGATGGCCCCTTGTTGATCTTTTCGGAAACATAGCGCCAGGGGAACAGGAACACCCCAATACAGACTAGCAAAATCAGCATGATGATGGTCAGTTGCGCTTCCATCTTGATCTGGTAAATCACGTAATAAGAAAGGAAAGTGGTCAGCAGGGTGAAACTGAACCCGCTCAGCAGCTGCGCCCCCATCAGGATCATGAAGGGCTTATTTTTAAGGGTGGTCAGAAAAGCCTTGAAAGGCGGCATGGTGTTGGGAGTGAAGTTGGGCCGGGGGCGTTCCTTCACGGTCAGCGCCGTGGTGAGAACGGTCAGCGTGGCGACCACCCCAAAGGTAGCCCCGACCGTGCTCCAGGATTGCGAGGTGGTCAGGTGGAACGAATTTTGGATAATATCCGCCAGCATCTTGGTCAACCCGGCGCCGATGATATAGCCCACAACGGTGAATATTTCCCGCACGGTGGTCAACGAGGTGCGCTCGGTGTAATCCAGGGTCAGTTCGGGGGTCAGCGCGTAATAGGGGATGGCGATGGCCGAATGGCAGGTATCCAGCAGCAGGAAGGAGATCAACACCGCCAGGAATGCCTTGACGCCCATCAAACCTTCAGGAATCGAGAGCAGTGCCCACATGCTCAACCCCAGCGGAACAGCCGAGATCAGCATCCAGGGCCGCCGGCGTCCCCATTTGGACTTGGTTTTATCCGACAAATACCCAAAGAACGGGTCGTTAATCAGGTCCCAGGTCAGCTTTCCCACCATCAACGCCGTGCCGGCTAGAGCCGAATCGATGTGGGCTACGTCCGTGTAGAAAAACAGGACCCAGAACTGCAGCACGGCCGTGACCGCCTGCATTCCCAGATCCGCCACCCCATAGAGGACCTTGGTCTTGGTTTTGATCTTCTCCGAAAGTGCGTTCAGGCTCATAATCTTCACTCCTCTTTCATGAATTGGGATGCGGCGATCAAAAATTCATCCGCGCGGACGACCTTGACCCGCTGCGGATCCAATGTCTGGCAAAAAGCATACACATCAGCCACCGTCGTGCAATAGGCAAAAAGGTGGCAAGCCACGAAGCGCGGTCCCGTTCCGGGGGCTTCCACGAGCTTGCGAATCCCGGCCAGCACCTCGGGAGCGTCCCAGCCGATCTGGTCCACATGCGGCCAGGCATAGGATACGAAGGGGCGTTTCCCCGCCATACACATCGGCGTACAGTTGAGGTGAAAATAGCCCGCGATGTAACCCAGGAAATTTCCCGGCGCATCAGCATGATCCCGGATCACGCGGACCGGCGGATCGGACGTATAAGAGGTGGTAATGCGGATATCCGCCAAGTCACAAAATCTGGCGCTTTCCCGCAGATAGACCGGCAGGTCCGGCACCAGCGGGGGAATCACATATCCCGCGCCGGAAGGCCCCGCCACCAGCATATCGGCATCAGTCAGGTTGCGGTAGTAATATCCCAGCAGCGCCGGCGCGATTTCCACCAGCAGCGGCTGCACCTCCCAATTGAAGGGCACC
>CAYUSC010000053.1:0-5170 GCA_964447265.1 uncultured Candidatus Brevefilum sp. | reverse complement strand
AAGATCGTCGGATAGGGTTCCGGGCAGACAGCCTGCTCAATTTTCATCTCCAGACGGGTCTCCGGCGCGCCGGTCCCCAGCATCCAGAGTGCCAGCCGCCGGACAGCGCCATCCAGACGCGTATTGAACAGAAAATTCCGCAAGCCAAGCGGCCCGGCCACCAGCAGGAGCAGCATTTTTTGCCCCAATGAACATAGCCCGCCCTTTTTGAAGCAGGACAGGCTGTAGCTAAAGAGTTTATTTTGGACGATGAAATCGGTGAACTCGCTGCGTCCCCAGGCCGGCTCCCAATGGGCCACCTGACCTGGCTTACACTCGTTGAACAGGTTGCTGAATGCCCACCGATAAAGCGTCACTCGGTCGGTGAATCGCCCCCGTAAATCCTCCACCACCGGCAGCCCGGTCAGCGCTTGCAAAGCCGTGACCTGATCCGGGCGGCAGATCAACAGATCATGCAGCCCGGCGAACATCAGCGCCAGGTTGATCGAATCCACCAGGTCCGGATCCCAAACCACCAGTCCCTTTAGGTGATCCTGATATTTGAGGATTGCCGCAGGCAGATCTACCAAAGATGTGACCGCCAGGTCATATTCATCCCGGTAATAATCAAGGTTATCCAGATCGTTGCGATTGAGCACTTCCCGGTATTTCCCAAACCAATTTTCTTCGGTCATCTGCACCGAGTTGGTCCGGCGGGTGCCGGGGTCATCGTAATTGCCGTAATTCAGGAAGAGCTTCGGCCCCGAGCGGTTGACCAGACCCTGCAGGCTGTTGACTGTCAGCCTTTCAGCGAAGTTCAGGTCGGAGATGTCCAGCAGGTCAATGGATGTTTTGGGTTGGCTCATAAAGTGTCAGGGACCCGGTTCTACTTTATAAAAGAGATGTGATCTTCATTTCAACTGAGGGGAATTCATTCTCCCCAAACGTTCCTGGCTTTGGCGACCCAATCCTCGAAGCTTGCCGGGCTTTCCGGGAATTGCAAATAGAGCGCCTTAGCCTCGCCCGCCTGCTGGGATGCCTTGAGAAATTTCCGCAGACTCGTGAAGCTAAATTGGCCGGTGATGATGCCCCACAATAGGGTCAACCCAACCTTGAGCAGCTTGCCGGTGCTGAAGGTGATCTCATAGTTGGCGTTCAGCTCTTCAAAATCCTCGCTGGAGAAGATCACGCCCTTGCGGAAAAGGTAATTGACATCCTCACGGGGCAGTTCCGCCACCGTGGGGAGCTGCGCAAGGCTGGCCGCGAACTTCGCACCCTGGCCGCGCTGGTAACGCACGTTGTAATCCCATAGGCTCGCCCGGCTAACATCACCCGCTTTCAGCGCCCGGTCGGCCACATCCACTGCGATCATCACCGCCACGAAACCGGAGGTGACCCCCTCGCCGGAGAAGGGTTTGTTCTGGTTGGCCGCGTCGCCTGCCAGGATGAAACCGTTTCCCACCAACGAATAAGGTGTGCGGGTAAAGGGAATCGCGCCCTGGCGATGACCGATCACCCGGCCTGGATCGCCGAAATATTCCTCGCGCCATTCGCTGTGTTTCTCCCAGGCGTAATCAAAACCGATCGGCTGGCCGATCCCCAAGACGACATCATTGCCATAACTCTTGTTCCAAAAGGCTTTATGGAACATATAGCCATTGCTGCCGGTGGGGTATCCCGCGGGGATGTCGTCCCGCAGCTCCAGACAGACATACAAACATTTCTCCGCCGGAACCGGTTGATTCTCCACGCCAAAATCCTCCGGCAGCCGGGTTCGCACCGCGCCTGCCAGCCCGGAGGTGTCCACGACCAACCTGCCGCACGCCTCGAAGGTTTCACCTTCATGGACGCCGCTGACGCCCACCAACGCGCCTTCCTCAATCAGCACATCCTTCACATCGGCCAATTCCATAAAAGTCACCCCGGCCGCTTTGGCGTAACCCTGCATGCGCCGCATGAAGGCGGGCATATTCAACACATAGAAAGTGCCGCGAATGGGCATCTTTATGGAAAGGTCCGGTGAATAGGAATAACCGATGGTTTCGGTATGGATCAGCTCGGGAGGTTCGGGATGCGGGATATTGAACAGATCAAACTGATCCTGCACCATGTGAAAAATTTCAATCGCACGTCCAAGCTCGGAGAGCCGCTTCTTTTCCAGCACCAGAATGTCATACCCCCGTTCCGCCATTCGCCAGGCAAATAAACACCCGGCCGTTCCTCCTCCTACCACGATCACATCTGCTGAAATCCGAGTAGTCATTAGGAAGCTCCCTGATTAAATTGTGCGTTAGGCCATTATAACTTAAGCTTATTTAATTTAATTAATAATATCAGGCGCTAATTTGCTCTGTTTCCACAATAACCGACAATTAACTCCATCGCGAAATCGTAAATCCTACCTTTTGACGATTTAATCACGGTTACAGGCTACTTTATAAGTAGAGAGATCCCACTATTTATCCAGCCCAGACAGATTCCATTTTTACCTAATTTCTATATTCGTCGGAGAGAGAGATGAAAAAGAGTAAGGTTTTAACAATTCTGATAATAACTGCCGTTATGTGTGCTTTCTTACCAGCCCGACCGGTACAGGCTTATGTGTCCGTCACAACGAACACAACCATCACCACCAACGGCACGCTGACCGCTGACCTGGTCGTGACGAACGGGGCAACTCTGACGATCAACAGCGGCGTAACAATCACGGCTACCTGCACGGACAGCGCACCATATCATTCGGGTGCCGATTCGGGCAAAGTTGAGATCATCATCGAAAATGGCACCCTGATCGCCGATGGGGTCACCTTTCAGGGGGATGGGACCTATGGCTGCTGGCGGGGCATTCGGATCCTTGAAAATGGCTATGCTGAAATCACCCGTTCAACGATCCATAATGCACGGATCGGGATTGAGGTCTACCGCTCAAGTTCGGTGATTTCCAGAAATACAATCAGCCATATCGGAGGGATCTCCCAGGCAGAGTCACTTGATGCTCGGACCGCTGCCGGGATCATGGTCATCGAATCCAGCTCAGGGGTGGAGATCACTAAGAACAATATCAATGATATCCGAGGGGGAACTGCCTGTTCAAGCTGCGGTCAGATGGATGGCGGGGTGGCCTATGGAATCACAGCCACCGATTCTGATAACATGGTCATCACTGACAACACAATCTCATCCATCTATGGCGGAACCGCCGGCAAGTGGCTGACGGATGGCGCAGCAGGGGCAGCCGGAGCAGACGGCTCTTCGCTTGAGAATATGGATGGTCAGCCGGGTGGGACTGGCGGAAATGGCGTCACCGGTGGAACCGGTGGAGACGCGATCGCCATCCAACTGTACGCCTCCAGCGAACAATCCGCAACCATTCTGGGTAACACCATTTCCAACCTCACTGGTGGTAACGGTCAAGTCGGCACACGGGGCGGTACGGGCGGTAGAGGCGGCGACGGGTATTCACCTCCTACAACCCATATCAACTACACCGTGACCGGAGGCACAGGTGGAACCGGCGGTTCAGGCGGCAACGGCGGAAATGGTGGATCCGGAGGTAGCGCTATCGGCATCCGGGGGCAATTCATTAGTCTTACTATTTCAGATAACCAGATCAGCTCGCTGCAAGGCGGCGCAGGCGCACAGGGTGGTATTGGCGGCACAGGGGGCGGTGGCGGAATCGGCGGAAATGGCAGTTCTGTTTATCACGCTTATGAATACCTGGCCGGTCTGGGCGGTTTGGGCGGGACAGGTGGAAATGGTGGATTAACGGGTTATTCCGGTGATGGCGGGACCGCAATCGGAGTCTCTCTCTATGGCTCGACGCTAACTAGTTTTACAGACAATACAATTATTGGTCTGAATGGCGGTACTGGCGCAACCGGTCTGGCCGGTGGAACAGCCGGGGTCGGCGGCAATGGGGGAACCGGTGGTCAGGGAGCTTCCGGCGAACCTTACGGTGCAACCGGCGGTAACGGTGGGAATGCGGGAAGTGGCACAAAAGGTGGGGCAGGCGGTGACGGGGGCGCAGTATATGGCCTGTTTGCCATGGAAGTCGCTCTGAATGAAATCACCGCCAACACTATTGCTAAATTGAACGCCGGAATCGGTGGGAATGGCGGCAATGGCGCTTCTACCGGCAGAGCCGGCGGCATTGGCGGGCTAGTCGGCAATTACGCGCTCGCTGAGGCAGTTGCCGGGAATGGCGGATCGGGCAGCAAAGGCGGAACCGGCGGCGATGGCGGGATTGCAGGTTTCGCCTTTGGCATCTACGCCGAAGGTCTTCCCCAGGCTGTCACGCTGGTCAACAACCTGATTTATGACGTCTTCGCCCCTCATGGCGGCGCGGGCGGCACGGGGGGCACAGGTGGCGATGGCGGCCGAGGTGGAAATGGTTATTCCACCGGGGGGAATCGTCCTGGCGGCGATGGCGGAACCGGCGGCAATGGCGGGAATGGCGGCAGCGGAGGCGAGAATGTCTATGGCCTCAACCTGAACAACTCGGGCGCCATATACCTCTCGAGCACGTCCGCTCCAACTAAAGCGGTTTGGATGACCAACAATACCCTCGCCCTGGTTTATGCTGACGACACCGTCCCGGCTGCGGGAATTGGTGGGACCCCTGGCGCAGGCGGTATAGCCGGCGACGGAAGCGTGCCCGGTGCTACTGGCACCCCAGGAACTGCCGGTTCTAATGGGAATCCCGGGGTCCGCGGGGAAAGCATAGGGTACTTCTCCGGAGCCTATACCAATTCCACGCTCTACAATAATGTGGTGGCAAACCTGATCACGCCCATTCCGGCTAACTCAGTCGGCGTTTATAAACATGTCGACAGCATCTTCAGCATTTTCAGATATGGCAATATCTATGGCTGGCAAAAGGCCTATGGCGACAGCCTGGTCAGCATCGATAAAACCGGCTCCATCAGCGCCGATCCGCTGTTCGTGGATTACACCACAGAGGACTATCACCTCTCGGCGGGATCACCCTGCATTGACACAGGCGCTAATGACGCCCATTCCGCGCCTTCGGTTGATCTGGATGGCGTGGCTCGGCCGGTTGGCGCGGTGATCGATATGGGCGCTTACGAATATAACGGCGCTATCTCGGATGAAAACCTGAACTACATACCGCTGGTCCTGAATTAGGGATCAGCACCCTGATCGAAATATCAAGGCCATTCCCTAAACCATA
>CAYUSC010000052.1:0-16226 GCA_964447265.1 uncultured Candidatus Brevefilum sp. | reverse complement strand
GCCTGAAAGAGAACATCATGATCGGCAAGCTGATCCCCGCTGGCACCGGTTTCGAACCGGGGCAGTTCTCCGATGAGACTCCTGGTGGCCAATCCTCAGGCGCTGCCTTGGAAGGCCGTGTCTTGGACCTCTTTGATGAGGATCCCGAGGACGATTTCCTCGATGATGATCTCGATGAGATCGATGATGAGGAAATCGAAGAAGAAATTGAGGAAGAAGTGGATCTCGAAGATGAACTTGATGATGACGATGAGGATGAACTCGAGATCATTGAGTAAAATCTGATCCAGCCTAAAAAAATTAAGATCCCGAGGCAACCCCTCGGGATTTTATGTTACAATGAAACATATGTTCTTTATCTTACCGGTTTTCTTGACGCCCATCATGGTTGAGTATAATATTGGGCTGGAGGAGTGTCTATGAGCCCTGAAACTGGAACTGTACGACCGATCAATATCAACGAAGAAATGCAGCAATCCTATCTCGATTACGCGATGAGCGTGATCGTTGCCCGGGCATTGCCGGATGCACGCGATGGGTTGAAACCCGTCCAACGCCGCATCCTCTATGCCATGTATGACATGGGTTTACGCCCGGATACGTCATATAAAAAGTCAGCCAGGATCGTCGGTGAAGTGTTGGGTAAATATCACCCGCACGGCGACATGGCTGTTTACGAGACGATGGCACGGCTGGCGCAGGATTTCTCCCAGCGGTATTTGCTGGTGGAGGGGCAGGGGAACTTTGGTTCCGTGGATGGCGACCCACCGGCTGCCATGCGTTATACCGAAGCCAGGTTGACCGAAGTCTCCATGGATATCCTCCGCCAGTTGCAGATGGAGACGGTGGATTTTTCCGAGAACTTCGATGGTTCACTGAGGGAACCGGATGTCCTGCCTGCTTCCATTCCCAATTTGCTGGTCAACGGTTCTTCCGGGATTGCCGTCGCGATGGCAACCAACATCCCTCCGCATAATCTGGGCGAGGTTGTGGATGCCCTGGTGATGATGCTGGAAAACTGGTCCAAGATTGACGAGATCGGCGTGGAAGACCTGATGCGGTTTATTAAGGGGCCGGATTTCCCAACCGGCGGCCTGATCATCACCGATGACCGGACCGAGACACTGGCCCAGGCTTATGGCACTGGTAAAGGCCGGGTGAAGATCCGAGCTCGGGTCCGGCTGGAGGAAATGAGCCGGGGACGCAAACGGATCATCGTGACCGAATTGCCCTATATGACCAACAAAGCCGCGCTGATTGAGAAAGTGGCGGATTTGGTTCGGGAAGGGACGCTGGATGGGGTGAGCGACCTGCGGGACGAATCGGACCGGCAGGGGATGCGGATCGTGATCGAACTGACCAAGACCGCCAATCCCAATGAAGTCCTCAAAACGCTCTATAAGCGAACGAGTATGCAGGCGACCTTTGGGATCAACATGCTGGCTTTGGTCAAGGGCGAGCCGCATAAACTTACCTTGAAACAGGCCCTGAAAGTTTACGCCGATCATCGTTTGGAAGTGATCAAGCGCCGGAGCGAATATGAACTCCGCAAGGCTGAAGAACGCCAGCACATCCTCAAAGCCTACCTGATTGCGCTGGAAAATCTGGATGAAGTGATTGACACAATCCGGCATTCTCAGCGGGTGGAAACGGCTCGAACCAATCTGATGAAGCGGTTCAACCTCGACGAAATTCAGGCTCAGGCGATCCTGGATATGCCTCTCCGGCGTCTGGCTGGCCTGGAACGCAAAAAGATCGAAGATGAATATAAAGAGGTGACCAAGCGGATCAAAGAGCTTAAGGACCTACTGAAATCGCCCAAGATGATGCGCGATGTGGTGATCGCTGAACTGAATGAGGTCAAGGGGAAATATACTGACCCCCGCCGGACGCAGATCATCCAGATGGATGAAGGCGAAACCGCCGTGGATCTGCTGACGACTTCCGATGTGATGCCGGAAGAACAGGTCTGGGTGGCGATCTCACCGGATAACCGGATTGCCCGTTCCAGTGATGACAAATCCTTCCGCCAGTGGGGGATTGGCGCACCGAAGATGGTGCTGCACACCACAACCCACCAAACCGTCTATATTGTTGCTGACAACGGTGAAGCGGCGGCGTTGAATGTCCATGCCTTACCGGTTGCCAGTGATTTGGAAAAAGGCGCACTGGTTTCTTCGGTCACGCCCTTCGACTCAAATGCAAAAATCAAATTGCTGGTCTCCACTCCGGCGGAAAATAATGAGGAGGATGGTTATATCCTCAGCGTGACCAAACAGGGGATGGTCAAGCGCTCACTCTTGAACGAACTGCCCGGGCCTTCGGCTCACCTTTTTACTCTGGTCAAAGTTAATGCAGGGGATGAATTGCTCTCGTTGCTCTTCACTAAGGGAAATGAGGACCTTCTGATTGCCACCCGCAGCGGGATGGGGATCCGCTTCTCGGAAGAAGAGGTCCGTTCAATGGGGTTGGTTGCGGCAGGTGTGAACGGAATAAAATTACGTGCCGGGGATGAGGTTGTGGGGGCGGGTATTGCCTCCCGAAAGGGCGATATCCTGTTCATTACCAATCTTGGCAATGGCAAACGAATTGATCCGGATGAATTCCCGATGCAGGGCCGTTATGGCCAGGGTGTGATTGCCTGGAAGCTGCCGGATGATGAACTGGTCGCCGGGATGATGATCGGACTGAAAACCCATAACGGCGTGGTGCATTTCAAGGATGCTGCCAGCCGTCTGGTACGTGTTTCCGATGCGCCCAGTTGCAAACGGACCCAAAAAGGCGCCAGCGTGATTGACGTGAAAAAGGGCGATCAGATCGTTGAATTGACCATCCCTCTGGATATGGTCTAATATTTTGACTGTTGGGAAAAAGCTCAGATTTGTTCTGTGAAGGCGTAGTGATAACTTATTTTGCCTTCCACGAGGCCCTGGGTGTCATGCCCGCGGATGGTCTCACCTGCAATCGTCCGGGCTTCCCAATGGAAGGAATAAACGTTTTCATCCTGTGATTCGCTTAGCAGGTTGAAAGACCCACCGGAATATTTTTCAAATTGAGAGGCCATCCATTCCCGGATGGCTTCTTTGCCTTGAATGGCCTTTTCCGGGCGGATGACGACGGCATTGTCGGCATAGAGGGCGAGCACACCGTCGGTTTTGGCAGTATTCAGAGCGGCAATATATTCTTTCGGCTGGCTCACCACGGGGATCGGATCGGTATACTCGTAGTCCTTCACCAGGTTCCAGAATTCCGGCATGTAACGCCGAGCGCCGTCCCAATACCAGAAGTTCACCGCGCTTAGGCCTAACTGTTTGGCGGTGGCCATAAATTCCACGACTTCTGCTTTGGTTGGGATCCAACCCGATTCTTTATAGGTTGGCCCGGTGGGGATGATCGGGCGGAAGGGGCTGATCTTCTGGAATTCGTTCACACACTTCCTGAGCTGCTCTCCGGCGTTGTCGTGAGATTGGACCCAATAGACCTGGGGCATGTTGTAATCGCATTGTTCGAGAAAGGCTTCCCAGGGTAAATTGATATGATAGGAGGGGTACCGGTAAGAAGAAAGGGCAACCGGAATCTTGCCCAGGTTGTTCCTGAGGATGGTCATATACTTCTTTGCAGCGGTCGCCTTGGCTTTATTTTCGTATTGAATTTCCGCGTTGACCACAAAGCCATCCACACCCAACTCGAGGGCTCGTTTGACGGCGATCTCGGCTTCCTGGTCGGGGTAATCGCCATAGACATACTGCCAACCCCACACCTGGATATTTTGCGCCTGGAGCTTCTTGATGGCGGGCTTGGCATAATCGTAACCGCTGTCCAGATCCACATTATAGGGAAAAGCGCCGTCGGCGACCTTCACCAGCACATGGCTCAGGTTGGCCTCCCGCGCCAAAGCTGCGATCTGGTCAGGATCGCCGTTTTCACAATTTTTGACGACGTGGATGTAATAACCTTTTCCGGTCAGGGTCATAATTGCACCGCTATTGTTCTTTCTCCGGGGAACCTGCCAGCTCCAGATCATCGGCGATGGCGTTCATCGCTTCAATGACGTTGGCGACATGTTCCCAAAGTTCAATTCCCAATTCCTCAGCGCCCTGCACCATTTCTTCCCGGTTGGCGCCGGCAGCGAAGGACCTGTCTTTCCACTTATTCTTGACGGACTTGGGTTTGAGGTCGTAGAGCGCTTTTGATGGACGGACCAGGGCCACCGCCGTGATCAGGCCGGTGAGTTCATCGCAGGCGAAGAGCGTCTTTTCCATCAAGGTCTCACGCGGGATGCCGGTATGATCGGCATGGGAGAGAACAGCGTGGATAATATCATCCGGGACGCCTTTTTCACGCAGGATGGGTTCTCCCGCCAGGGGATGTTCCTCCATCGTGGGGTGAATTTCCCAATCAAAGTCGTGAAGCAGGCCGGTAACCGCCCATTTTTCCTCGTCTTCGCCGAATTTCCGGGCATAGAAGCGCATGGCGGCTTCCACAGCCAGCATGTGCTTGATGAGGTTGGGATTCTTAACGTACTCTGTGACGATAGTGTAGGCTTCAGCTCTGTTCATCATATGGTCCTTTGGTAGCAATATTGATGCCAATCCTGGCAATTATGGACAAAATTTTCGGTGAGAGAAGGGGAGATTATTGAACAGGGAAGATCGGTTCGGGATCCCCGAGGATGGGGGTGGGGTGTTCGATCAGAACGTCCCAATAGGCAACCTGGGAGGCGGCAATTTCCCGGAACCACCAGTAAGCATAACTCCTCAAGCGATAGTTGGCATCATCCGCGGGGACACCGGTGACTTCGATGTCAAAGGCGTTACAGAGGAAAATCGCGCGGGGGAGATGGAATGCCTGGGTGACCACGATCAGGTCATCCACGCCGAAGATGGCTTGGGCGCGGTAACAGGAATCGTAGGTTCGGCGACCAGCATAGTCCAGGACGATATCATCCTCCGGTACGCCCAGAGACAAGGCGTATTCCAGCATGGCCGTCGGTTCGTCATAGTAGATGGTGCTGTTATCGCCGCTCATTAGCAGCTTCTCGACTTTCCCGGCGAAATAAAGTTCCGCGGCGGTCTCAACCCGGTCCTGCAGTACGACGCCAGCCGTGCCATCCCGGTTCAGCCCGGCGCCAAGAACCAGCGCCACCGGGGCGGAGCGTGATTCCTCGACAACGTAAGTTCGCGGCCAGGCAAAGATCAACATTCCGACGCGCAGGAAGCCCATCAGGAAGAAGGCACCGATGGCGGTGTAGATAACAATGTGAAAAAAGGCTCTTAGAAATTTTCTCATGGTAATTCTCTATCGAGCTGAATTATTTTGGGTCAGGCTCTGGTAATTCAAACCCAGCGGAGCGAGGATTGATCGAAGAGGCGCATAGAAACTGTCCGCTTCAACCTTCAGCGCGCTGACTTCGTAACCCAGCGCGGTTGAAAGCCTGGTCAGCCCATCTGGCAGATCTGCAATATCGAGGATAGCTTCCTGCAGTTGGACCTGCAGGTTCAGGGGGATTGCCGGTGAAACGGAGAGGTTGAGGTTGGGAATAATCCCCTCGCTCTGCCAGACCACACCGATCACATTCTCCGCATCCGGGAGATCCACGAGGACATCGCTGGCCGTGCGGGCATCGCCGATCAAAGCATAGCTGACGCCAAAGTCGCAAATCCCGCCAATATAGAGCGCTCGGATGACCGCGCTGTAATCATAGACAAAGACGGGGTCGAGGGTGGGTGTGCTGGTATCCTCGAGTAATCCGAGGGGCGCAAGAAACCCGTGGAGGGATTGATCATTGATGAAACATGGCCGTGCGCCGGCAAACTGCTGGAGGGCCGAAAGTGTGTCGCCATAACTTTCACCCAGATCCGCATCATAGTAAGTCGTAAAACCCCGGTTGGTATTGGCCAGGAACCGGATACCGTAAGCATAGACGCCAAGGTGATTGGTGACCAACATGACTTCAGCCGCACCTTCACCGTTCAGGTAGAGGTATTCGAGCGGATCGAGCCAAAACAGGTCCACGTCACCATCCAGGATTGCCGTGGAAAGGCTGAGGAAGTCCGGGTAAATCGCACTTTCCACAGCCATGCCGGTGTCCGCTTCGATCAGACTGACGACCTCCTGAGCGGCGTCAATCGCCTGAGTTTCTTCCGGCTGAAGCACGAAACCTATGATGATTGGATTGGCTGCCTCACCGAGGGGCGCCTCAGTTGGGGTGGGTGTTGGCCGGGGTGTGGCGGTTGGCGCAGGTTCGGTTGTCTGCAAAACGATTTCAGTCGGTGTCGGTGTGAAGCCTTCGGCTGTTCGGTTCTGGTCACAGCCCGCCATGCTGATCAGGACAACTGTCAGGAGCAGTCCGATAGCCAGTCGTTTGAAGTTGGGTGTCATCATCAGTTCAAATCCGTTCGGTCCAGGTGACATTGGCATATTTCTCGGTTACAAGTTCGGCGGCTCGTTCTTTTTCGCGGTCGGTGAGTATGCCCGGTAAAAGATTCAGGTTCAGGACCTCGGAAAAAGCCTGCCTGAAAGCTTCACCGGCCTGCTGCCAGGAGGGCGCATCGCCCAGGACGGTCTCCACTGTGGTGGCATGATCCAATAACCTTTGGGATGCTCGTTCCCGCGCGGCATCGTCCTTGAAATTCAGAGCGGTGATGATCCGGGTCAAATCGCCATACAGCGGCAGAGTGCCGTGCTGGAGGATGCCCTCTTTGCGCCGTGCCTGGGCGGAACCGATCAGTTTCCTGCCGCCAACGGTGATCTCATAGTTGGAGGGGACCTCAAAACAGACAGGGTTGGGCTGCTTGGGGTCGGTCACCGCTTTCTTTTCATTGGCTTCGGGACTGAGTCCCAATAAAACCAATGCCCGGAGCAGCGCCTGGGACAAGCGCAGATAACTTTCCAGCACACCGCCGCTGACCCTCGGTTCGGATTGCGGAGAGATCACGGAATAGGTCAGTTCGTCCACATGCAGGATGGCGCGCCCACCGGTGGGCCGGCGAACAACCTCCCAGCCGTTATTTTGCAGGGCGTCCGTGTTGACTTCGGCAAAGGGCTGGACATGCCCCAGTGAGAGGCAGGCGGGTTCCCACGCGTATAGTCTCAGGGTGGGCATGGATTCGCCGTTATAGACCGATTCGAGAATCGCCTCATCCACAGCCATGTTCCAGGCTCCATTTGCGGGGGAATTTTCAATCAAGCGCCAGGTCGTTTTCGGATAGTCCATCAGCCGCCTTTGGGTGGTCACGTTTTGTTCTATTTTATACCACTTCGCCGTTTTACTGGGAATCTCGCGTTGAAGGGCTGAATATGCAACTTTTCCAACTGAAAACCGTAAATTTAGGTAAAGGAGTAAAAAAATAATGGATGAACCTAAGAAATTGTATCGAAATACCGATCAGGGCATGATCGGCGGCGTCTGCGCCGGTTTGGCGGATTATCTGAACGCTGATCCAACGCTTATCCGGCTGCTGTTCGTGTTCCTGGCGCTCACCGGAACAGCCGGCTTTTGGGTCTATTTGGTGATGTGGATCGTTGTGCCCGCCCGGCATGGTGAGGCTTAGACTTTCACCTAAAACGTTGTCTCTGGTCCGTTTGTCAGGCACTATCCCCAATGGTATAATTCCCGAGGAGGTAAAATGCCGACAAATCCGACCAGAGATAGAATAAATCCCGAAACAATGGACACCACGCCGCGCCGCCGGCCCAGTTGGCTGAAGGTGCGAGCGCCCAGTGGTGAGACTTATGAAAACCTGCAGCACCTGATGCGCAGCAAGGCGCTTCACACTGTCTGTGAGGAAGCAGGCTGTCCGAATATGGGTGAATGCTGGGGGAGCGGCACGGCGACCTTCCTGATGCTGGGCGATGTCTGCACCCGCACTTGCGGCTTTTGTGATGTGAAACACGGCCGCCCGGAATCATTGGACTGGCACGAACCGGAACGTGTGGCACAGGCGGTTATGAAAATGGGTCTTAAGCACGCGGTGATCACCAGCGTGAACCGGGATGAACGCCGCGATGGCGGCGCGCCGATCTTCGCCATGGTGATCCGCCGAATCCGCCAGTTGCTGCCCGGCTGTTCGGTGGAAGTGCTGATCCCTGATTTCAAAGGCAGCATCGAAGCTCTGCGGATCGTGATGGCGGCCCGGCCGGAGATCCTCAACCACAACGTGGAAACCGTCCCGAGGCTGTTTAAACAGGTGCAGCCTCAGGATCATTATGAATGGTCCGAGAAGATCCTGTCCCATGCCCGCAGGCTGGAGCCGGATGTTCTGGTCAAATCCGGCATTATGGTCGGGTTGGGTGAGAGCTTTGAAGAGGTCCAGGCTGTGATGCGCGACCTGCATGATTGGGGGGTGGATATTCTGACGGTTGGTCAATATCTGCAACCCAGCCGGAGACATCTGCCTATTGCCCGCTACTATGAAATGGAAGAGTTTGAAGCACTCAAGGAATATGGTCTCGGTCTGGGCTTTAAGTGGGTGGAAAGTGCGCCTCTGGTGCGTTCCTCCTACCACGCCGGTGAACAGGTCCGGGCCTTATCCGCCGTTCATCGTAAGCTTTACACGGAATAAAATCAGAATAGATCTGAAAAGTATAAGGACGTCCTGTCAGGGCGTCTTTTGTTTTAAACCGACCTTGGCCAGGGTCGGGAGGAATGTCCCGGTGATTCCTCCAACCTGACACTCTGACGGGATGAGGAAGTGTGTTAAAATTTTCATAACCCTGAAAGGAGCACTGCCATGCAAATCAAGAATATTCGCATTCAGAAACCGGAAGAAATCAATTTCATCCTGGGACAGTCGCATTTCATCAAAACCGTTGAGGATATTCATGAGGTCCTCGTCAGCAGTGTGCCGGGAATTAAGTTCGGATTGGCTTTCTGCGAAGCCTCAGGCGCTTGCCAGGTGCGCTGGAGCGGGACGGATGATGCGATGATTGAGCTGGCCAAGCAAAACGCCTATGAACTCAGCGCCGGTCACTCATTCATCATCTTCCTGGGCGAAGGCTTTTATCCGATCAATATCCTCAATGCGGTCAAGAATGTCCCTGAGGTCTGCCAGATCTTCTGCTCCACGGCCAATACGACGGACGTGGTCGTGATGGATGTCGGTGATGGCCGGGCGATCCTGGGCGTGGCGGACGGCAAAAGGCCGGAGGGGATTGAAGACGAAGATGGCATCCAATGGCGCAAGGATTTCCTGCGGATGATTGGTTATAAGCACTAAACGGGTCACTGGCCTATGCTGGCTTTTCTATTGGTAGTTTGTAAAAGGTGAGCGCATGACGCTCTTTCAGATTGATTTTGAACCGGTTGGACGACGAGTTGACGTAGAACAGGACCAGAGCTTGTTGGCGGCAGCTCGGCAGGCCGGGATTGCCCTCGCGGCAGTCTGCGGCGGGGTGGGCGTCTGTGGGGCCTGCAAGATTCGTCTCGTATCCGGCGAGTTATCACCTTTGACGGTGGTTGAAAAGAAAGAGTTCAACACCGAGGAATTGAAAGATGGCTGGCGTTTGGCCTGCCAGGTCTATCCCCTGAGTGATGTAAAAATTGAAATTCCCCCCGAGTCGCTGACAGCGACCCAAAGATTGCAGATCGAAGGCGTTTCGCAGCATATCCCCTTAGCACCGGCATTGAGGGCCCAGATGGTATGGCTAGACCCACCCAGCCTGACCGATCTGCGCGCGGATTGGCAGCGGTTGACCGATGCCCTTGCGGGGACGGGCGTTAACATCCAGGCGGACCCCGCCGTGATGGCGCAGTTATCCGCCCAAATGCGGAAAAATGACTGGCATGGTCCGGTGGTGTTAGCCGAGGGAGGTCATGTCATCGGCATGTTGGAACCGATTGTCCATCCGATCGGCGTGGCGGTGGATATCGGAACGACTAAGATGGCGATCTTCCTGGTGGATCTTGCCACCGGAGGGACGATTGCCCGGCAGGGTGTGATGAATCCGCAGATCGCCTTTGGCGAGGATGTCGTGGCCCGAATTGCTTATGCCAATCAGAGCGAAGCAGACCGCCTGGCTTTGCAGCGCAGGGTGGTGGAGACGCTCAATACCTCGATTGCGGACCTTTGCCAATCGGTCGCTGTAAAGATTGATCAGGTGATGGATTTTGTGATTGTGGGCAACACAGCCATGCATCACCTCTTCGCGGGACTGCCCGTGCGGCAGTTAGGTGAAGCCCCCTATGTGGCGGCAGCCTCTCAGGCGATGCAGTTCCCTGCCCGCGCCATTGGGTTAAATGGCGCGCCGGGAGCGATGGTTTACCTGCCGCCCAATATCGCCGGTTATGTCGGCGCGGATCATGTTGCGATGCTGCTGGCCAGCCGACTCGATCAACAGCCGGGTGTGGCCGTGGCTCTGGACATCGGGACGAATACGGAGATCAGCCTTTCCAGGGATGGCGCGCTGGTGAGCTGCTCCTGCGCTTCCGGTCCGGCCTTTGAAGGGGCGCATATCTCGGCCGGGATGCGGGCGGTGCCCGGTGCGATTGAGCGCGCGCAATTCTATGGTGGCGATTGGCATATCTCCACGGTGGACGGACTGGCTCCGGTGGGGATCTGTGGGTCGGGCATTCTGGATGTGGTCGCCCAATTGCTGGCGACCGGTCAAATTGACGAAACAGGGCGGTTCACAGGGCAGGCCTTCCGCCGGGTGGATACCCCCCAGGGTGGGGCGATTGAACTGGTTCCTGCGGAACGTTCCGGCACCGGTAAACCGATTTTGGTGACCCGCGGGGATATTCGGGAGATTCAGTTGGCAAAAGCTGCCATTCGGTCTGGCGTGGAGGTATTATTAAAGCAATCCGGAACCCAGCCTGCAGAAATTGATCATTTCCTGGTCGCAGGCGCTTTTGGCACCTATCTGAACCTGGAGAGCGCGATCGGGATTGGGATGTTCCCCGATCTGCCAAGAGGCCGTTACCAGCAAATCGGCAACGCAGCCGGGATCGGCGCCCAGATGATGCTGATCAATGCTGCAAGCCGCCGGGAAGCGGATGCTATCCTGGAAAAGATGACCTATATCGAATTGACGACCGTCCCGGACTATATGGATATCTATATTGAAGCGATTGTTTTTTAGCCGTATGGAGTAGGAGTAGATGATGGAAACTTTAGAAGCAATTATGACCCGCCGCAGCGTGCGGGATTTTCGTTCGGACCCCGTCAGTGAGGCGGATATTGAGACGTTGTTGAAAGCCGGGATGCAGGCGCCCTCAGCCAAAAATGAACGTCCCTGGCACTTCATTGTGATTGATGATGCCGAGATCCTGCATAAGATTCCGGAGTTTCACCGGAATGCCCAGATGTTGAAATACGCCCCCCTGGCCATCTTGGTATGCAGTGACCGCAAGCTGGAGAGCAAACGCGCCACCTGGATTCAGGATTGTTCCGCCGCCACGGAGAATATCCTCCTGGCTGCGCATGGGATGGGGCTGGGCGCGGTCTGGCTGGGTGTCTTCCCGGATGCGGAGCGGGTGAAAGGGCTCCAGGATTTATTGAAGATGCCGGCCGATATCCGCCCTGTTTCGTTGATTGCTGTTGGTCATCCGGCCCTGAAACCTGAACCGACCAATCGTTTCGAACAGGCCCGAATTCACAAGAATTGTTGGTAGAGGTCAATAAAATAAACTAAGCCAGGGATTTCCCTGGCTTCTTTCTTTTAAGGTCTCCATTGAGGATTAATCCAACTGAAGTGTTTCTCGAATGACCGGTAGAAGGGCCTGCAGAGCCCGCGCCCGATGACTGATTTGGTTCTTGCGGTCTTCGGTCAGTTCAGCCATTGTGTAGTCTTCTTCCGGAATGAAGAAGATTGGATCATAGCCAAAGCCGCCCGTTCCCCGTTCATCCGGGATGATGATGCCGTCACAGCGGCCTTCCGCCTCGGCGATATGCCCTCTCGGTCCGGCCAGAACCGCCGTACAATGGAAATTGGCGGGCCAGGGTTGGTTTATCCCTTTGAGTTTCTCGATCAGGTAGCGCCGCCGGTCAGCGTCGCTGGCATTAGGGATGGCGGCATAGCGGGCGGAGTAGATCCCCGGTTCGCCGTTCAGGGAATCAACCTCCAGGCCGGAATCATCCGCCAGAACGATCATTCCCGAGGCTCTTTGATAGGCCTCCGCTTTGAGCCAGGCGTTATCCGAATAAGTGAGACCTGTCTCCGCGACTTTAATATCAATCCCGGCATCCCTGGCCGAGAGAATGATTAAATCCGGTGCATTCAGGATCGCTTTAATCTCGCGAACCTTGCCGGGATTGCCTGAGGCGACCAGGATTGTATTTTTCATTAAATCACTCCATAATTCCGATAGTATCACTCTAATTTGCGTTGACGCTCGTTTTCGCGCATGTTATAATTCAACTCGTGTTAATTTTTTACCCAATAGACCCGCAGAATTAATAATTGTGAATACTAGAGATAACCCTTTGCGCCTGAGTGTCGGGTATTTTTATAATAAACCCATCGGTTACAGCCGCGAAATATCCGTTGAGAACGAACATTTAGAGCTAGATGACCTGATCGTCAATGACCTGAAGAGTACAATCATTGCTTCACGAACGAGCGAAGGACTCCTTTTACAGGTTGATGGATCGGCCGAAGTTGAAACCGACTGTGTCCGCTGTCTCGAATATTTTTTCTTAACCGTCGATTTTGACTTTCAGGAATTATACCAATTCCCATCACGGACCCGGGAAGAAACGGATTTAATCCTTCCCACCGATGGTTACATAGACCTGAGACCGCTTTATCGGGAATACCTGATCCTGGCATTGCCGATTAAGCGGTTGTGCAAACCCGATTGCAAAGGTCTTTGCGTTGAATGCGGCACCAATCTTAATGATGCGACCTGTGAGCATCAAGCTAATCCCGCAGCGCTTGATAACGTTGAAGGTGAAGAAACGATCTGATATGGATTTATTGATCAAGGTGGGATGGAAAATTGAAGAGAAACTGAACCGGCCAATGGGAGCAAATTAGATGGCCGGCGAACGTCAGGGCAAAAGAACCGAGCACGCGGTTGAAGTGCTGTTGGAACGCGCTGATTCACAGGGTTTTCTGACGATTGAAGACTTAATGGAAACCTTCCCGGAAGGTGATGACGACACCGATGCATTAAACAACTTGATCCTGATTCTGCGAAAGCAAGGGGTCGAGATCGTGGATCATGAATCCTTAACGGAAGACGCCTCAGAAGAAGATGACGATGATGATGAGGACGCGTCCCGAGTTGGACTGGAACATGTCGGCACGGACGATACCGTTGGGCTTTATCTTAAGGAGATGTCCCGGGTTTCGTTGTTGAGCGTTGAGGAAGAACTCTCTCTGGCGAAAAGAATTGAGGCAAGCCGGGATGCCCGGACGGAACTCAATGACAAGGATGGCAATCTCTCAGAAGAGCGCCAGCAGGAATTGCGGATGCTTGCCAAAGATGGTGAGCAGGCCTGGGAACATCTGATCAAGGCCAATACCCGCCTGGTGGTCAGTGTGGCCAAGAAGTATATCGGCCGGGGTGTGCCATTTCTGGATTTGATCCAGGAAGGCAACCTGGGGCTGATGAAGGCCGTGGAAAAGTTCGACTATAACCGCGGTTTCCGTTTTTCCACCTATGCCACCTGGTGGATCCGTCAGGCCATCACTCGCTCAATTGCGGACCAGGGGCGCACGATCCGCATCCCGGTGCATATGATCGACCGCATCCGGGAGCTTTACAAGGTCAGCCACGAGTTGGAACAAAGCCTCGGGCGTAAGCCATTTGCAAACGAGATCGCTGATGTGATGAAGGTCAATATCCGCAAGGTGCAGTGGATGATGCGCATTTCCTGGCTGCCGCTCTCGCTGGAAAGCCCGGTGGGGGATGAAGAGGATTCGGAGCTGGGGATGTTCGTGGAAGATGACCAGACGCCTTCGCCGATGGAAGTGACCCATAAATCCATGCTGCGGGATAAGATTGATGAAGTGCTGAACACACTCTCCCCGCGGGAAGCCCGGATCCTGAGGCTGCGCTTTGGGCTGGATAACGGCCGCTCCTACACGCTGGAAGAAGTCGGGCAAAAATTCGGCCTCACCCGGGAGCGCATCCGTCAGATCGAGGGGAAGGCTCTGCGCCAGTTACGCCATCCGCAGAAGGCCCGGCAGTTGAAAGATTACCTCTAATCCTGTATAATTCATTCACGATGAGAAAATACAACGTCATCATGGGCATGTCCGGTTCTCCGCGGTTATGCTTGCCAGAAGCATAACTTGAAGTGCCGCGTCACTTCCGGAGGACCCGCTGGCTGAGGCCAGCTTTTTTATTGCCATTATCAGATAACCAACCGATTACTTGTTGAGGTGAAGCATGACCGAACCCGTCTTAGTTGCCGTTGCCTGGCCCTACGCCAGTGCCAAAATCCACGTTGGAAACATCACCGGAGCCTACCTTCCCGCCGATATCCTCGCCCGTTATCACCGCTTGCGGGGCCGGGATGTGTTGATGGTCTCCGGTTCCGATTCGCATGGCACCCCTGTGACCGTGCGAGCCGATGAAGAGGGCGTGACGCCTGAGGATATCTACAAACGGTATCATAAAGACTTCATTGAACTATTCCAGCGGATGGGGTTGACCTATGATATTTTCACCAGCACCCATACCAGCAATCACTTTGACGTGGCTGATAAGCTCTTTCTCGCACTGAAGGAAAAAGGTTATCTCTATACAGAGTCCTCGCTGCAATGGTACTCGCCAGCCCAGGAGAAATTCCTGCCCGACCGCTATGTGGAAGGTACCTGCTATTTCTGCGGCAAGAGCGGCGCACGCAGCGATCAATGCGATAACTGCGGCCACCTGCTGGAAGCGGAAAAGCTGATCGATCCCAAGTCCAAGATCGATGGTTCCACCCCCGAATTGCGGGAGACCACCCATTTTTACCTCGACCTGGAAAAGATGCAGGATCAGGTGGCGGAATTCCTTCGTGTGCGCCAGGATTACTGGCGGCCGAACGTGGTCAAGCAGTCCCTGGGACAGATCGAAACTGAAGGCCTGCATGGTCGCCCGATCACCCGCGACCTGGCCTGGGGCATCCCGGTGCCGGTGGAAGGGTGGAAAGGCAAGTGCATGTATGTCTGGTTCGAGGCAGTGATCGGCTATCTCTCATCCGTGATTGAGTGGTCGCTGCTGCGGGGCAAGCCGGATGCCTGGCGGAACTGGTGGACGAATGAGGACTCCCGCACGCTTTACTGCATCGGCAAGGATAATATCCCCTTCCATGCGATCATCTGGCCCGCGGAGTTGATTGGCGTGGGTGATTCATTTGACGCCAGGATGGGCAACAACGATCCAAAGCCGCTGGTTCTGCCTTATGACGTGCCCGCCAATGAGTTCATGAACCTGGAAGGCAAGAAGCTTTCCGGCAGCAAGAATTGGGCGGTCTGGGGATTGGATTCTCTGGATCGTTATGACCCGGACCCGATCCGCTATTACCTGACCGTCAACATGCCCGAAACCCGGGATTCGGATTGGGATTGGGAAGAGTTTTACCAGCGCAATAACAACGAGCTGGTCGCCACCTGGGGCAACCTGGCGAACCGGGTGCTTTCCTTTGCTTATAAGCATTGGGAGGGCAAGGTGCCGGAGCCGGGTGAGCTGCGTGAGGCGGATAAGGAACTGCTGGCAACGGTCAGGGAAGGGTTTGAGACCGTCAAGGGCCACCTGGAAGCGGTAAAACTGCGGGCTGCCCTGCAGGAAGCCATGCGCCTGGCCGCTGAGGTGAATAAGTATCTGGATACCAGCGCTCCCTGGTTTGAGATCAAGAATGATAAGGAACAGGCAGCCAAATCCATCTACACGGCGATGCAGGCGATTGACTGGATCAAATTGATCTTTTCACCTTTCCTGCCGTTCACCTGCGAAAATCTGCACACCTACCTGGGATACAAACAACCGCTCTTTGGCACCCTGGTCACCCGTGAGATCGTGGATGACCTCAGCAGTCATGAAGTGATGCTCTACGAACCAGGCGAATCACTCTCCGCCGGTGGAAAAGATCTGTGGGTGCCGACCACGCTGGAGCCCGGTAAACCCTTCGAGCAACCATCCCCGCTGTTTAAGAAGCTGGAACCCAGTATTGTGGATGAAGAACGCGAACGATTGGGTAAGTAATTTAAATTTTTCAATTAAAAAGTGGGGGAGCCCCTTGTGAACTGCACCCCAAAAGGTGGACACGAAATAAAAAGGGCCTAGTGAGCTAAAT
>CAYUSC010000051.1:0-17518 GCA_964447265.1 uncultured Candidatus Brevefilum sp. | reverse complement strand
TTCCTGGATCTCTGTGATGGGTTATTGCAGCCCGCGCAAATGGCCGCACTGACCCAGTTGGTGCAAAAAGCATCCGACCTCTCTTTCCGGCTGGATAGCCAAATGGGCCAGTATTTTCAGGCTCTGGATGCCTATTTGGAGGAGTTGCGGGAGGGCAAGCCTCTGGGAACCTATCCTCAGCAGGAGCGGATCATGGCCTCCACCCGTACTCTGCCGATTTGGGTGGATGTGGAGATTGGCTGGGAGCAGGCTAATGAGACCCTCAAAGTGTTGATGGGTATTCTCCGCGACCTGCGGACACCCATGCGGGAGTTGGCCGATCAGGAAAATGAGGAAGCGGAGGATATGTGGGGGAGCATTGGCAATATGTTCACCCGATTGATGGAGATCCAGTTCAACCTCCACGGCCTGACCACAGAGCCGGACAGCAACATGATCTATTGGATTGAAATCCATCCCCAATATAAGGAAATCAGCCTGAATGCTGCCCCGCTGCATATCGGCCAGATGATGGAGAAATACCTCTGGTTCCAAAAGCAGAGCGTGATCCTGACTTCCGCGACCCTGACGACCAACAACGAATTTGAATACCTGCGGCATCGGTTGAATGCCGAGGATGCGAATGAACTTGTGGTGGGTTCGCCGTTTGATTACGAGACCTCCGCGCTGGTCTATGTGGCCACGGACGTCCCCGAGCCATCCAACTACAACGGCCATCAGCGGTCGGTTGAATCAGCGATTGCGTCGGTGGCAAAGGCCTCCGGGGGGCGTATGCTGGCTTTGTTCACGTCCTATTCCCAGCTGCAGCGCACTTCCGACCGGATCTCACCTATCCTGGCGCAGGATGACATCATGGTCTATGAGCAGGGTGAGGGCGCTTCGGCCAACATGCTGCTGGAGACCTTCCGCGAATCGGAGCGAGCCGTGCTGTTGGGTACCCGGAACTTCTGGGAAGGGGTGGATGTGCCCGGGGATGCGCTTTCCGTGCTGGTGATCGTCAAACTGCCGTTTGATGTCCCCTCTGACCCGATTGTGGCGGCGCGTTCGGAGACCTTTGAGGACCCCTTCTACCAATATGCCCTGCCGCAGGCCATCCTGCGCTTCAGACAGGGTTTTGGGCGGCTGATCCGCACGCAGACCGACCGGGGCGTGGTGGTTGTGCTGGATAAACGGGTGCTCACCAAACAATACGGGCGGCTGTTCATGGAATCGCTGCCGGAATGCACGTTCAGGCAGGGAATTTTAGCCGATCTGCCCAAACTGACCGAACGGTGGTTGAATTTGTAGGTTGAATGAATTTCTTGAGTAGTCTGATCCGGGCTGGCTTTGCCTCAGGGCTTGAGCCAGCCTTTTTGTACGCTTTCTTTCAGAATGTCCTCGCTGAAAGCCCATAAGGCGCTTGAGCCATCCTCAATTTTGGCGCAAATTTCCACCACCTGACCGTGGGTGACATCATGGGCGCGCCAGGAATAGCCGCCATTGCAGTAATTGCTGTAGAGCGGCATAAAGCGGTCGATGGCTTTGGCGAATTTTGCCTCCGGGGTGGACCGCTCCTCGAACTCGTCCCAAAGTGCCCGTAGAGCGGCTCCCTGTGCCTCTGGCAGGCGTCCGAAGACGATCTCGGCAGCTTGCAACTCGGCTTCCTCCTGTTTTTCCAGGCCTTTGGCGTCGTAGACAAAGGTGTCCCCGGCTTCAATTTCGATCAGGTCATGGATCAGCAGCATCCGGGTGACTTTATCCACGTCAATGGGTTCGTTGGCATAAGGCGCCAGCAGCAGTGCGCTGAGGGCGGCATGCCAGGAGTGTTCGGCCGTGTTTTCCGGTCGGGAGCCATCCCAAAGCCCGTTCTGGCGGATGACATTTTTTAATTGGTCAAGATAACCGATAAAGTCCAGCGTTTGATGGAAGGGATTTTCAGCAGTCATGGAAAGGCCTATTCCGTTGGCGGGGTATAGTCGCCCGGTCCGCAGAATTGTTCCGAGGACCGGATTTCACGTTCGAGGAAGTAGTTGAGCAGGATTCGCAGCAGGACGATGGCGAACAGGATGACCACATCCGCGGTGGTGGGGGAGACCGCCAGCCTGAGGATGTCGCTGCCCATCGCAAATTCAAGCCCGAGGTTCAGCATGTGACCAAGCCGGAGGCGGACCTCTTCGGTGGAATTGATCTGCCGGTTGGCGGTGTCAAAGAGGTGTTTGGTGTAGGTGATGACTGCCCGGATCACGCCGGTACCAATTACATAGGCAGCCGCGGCTTCCGTAAAAATGATCAGATACCCAACCACCTTGGTGAGCCAGGTCTCCTGGGGAATGAGCGGCTGGAGTTCGCCGGCAGGCTGAGCGGACACAATGGTCAACAAAGCCACCAACCCGGCAATCAGTGCGACGGGGAGGATATATTGCATCCAATGTTCATGATGGTTTCCGTTATTGGTTTTTTCTTCGCTCATCTTTTCCATTCCTAAGTCAATAGCGGGTTACTAATCCCTATTATCCCCTAACTTTCGGCTGTGGGCAAATTGTAATTGGGAAATAAAAAACCTGCCAAGTTGTGGCAGGTCTTTGAGCTAAAACTCTTTTTGTTTGCGTTTCCGCATATTCGTTTGCACTTCCAGGACGCCCTGCGTGATTTTCTCCTGGCGGATGGTGTGGAATTGGATCTCCAATTCACCAACCCGCTCATCAATATTGCTGATGGCCGAGTCCATGGTTTGCAGGCGGGCGCTGTGCTCGCTGACGGTGGATTCGATGAAGGCCATGTAGAGTTGGGCTGCCAGGTGTTCCCAGAGCAGGAATTCCTTAAGTTCTTCGGGATTGCTCTCGATGATCAGGTCTTCGGCGGAAGGGGCGATATCGGCATCCAACTCCGAGATCTTGGGGGGTAAAATCTGAATGGATTGGGGGGTGTAGGAACCGAAGTAATTGAACTTGTTATAAAGGATGTTCAACTCGTCAATCGCGCCGGCTTCATAGAAAGCCTGGATATGGGTGATCGCCTTGCGGATATTGATGAATGAGACGGCCTGGGAACTGGTGATCTTTTCTGAATGAAAGATCTCATATCCGGCGTTTTTGAAAAGACGTTCGCCATAGCCGCCCAGGGAAATGATCTTGACATCCTTGTTCTTACGGGCAAGGATTTCGGTCACATGGATGGCCTTGGCGATCAGGCCGGTATTGAAGTTGCCGCACAGACCCCGGTCTGAAGTGAGGGTGATCAGGCCGACATTCACCCGTTCGTTGCGGCCTTTGGGGTGGGCGGAAAGCCCGGCAGGGAGTTCCGACCCGAGCCGCGCCAGAACCGTCGCCAGTTGCGAATCGATATTCCTGGCATAAGTCTGCGCAACAGCCAGGTGGTTCTTGGCGCGCCGCCAGCGGATGGCCGACATGGCGCGGACCGACCTCAGCAGATGCTTGATATCCTGCAGGCCCTGAAGGCGCAATTGGATATCATTGATCGATTCCATTAGATATCCAACTCCTCAGGCACTGTCAGGAAACCTGTTTCATATTGTTTCTGGATGAAGGTCTGAATGATATCCTTGAGCTCTCCTTCCAGTTGCTCGTCCCAATGCCCGGCGGAGAATTCCGCCAGCAGGCCGGCATGTTGCTGTCGGAGGAAACGGATGAAAATTTTCTCAAATTCAGGCACCTGTTTCAGAGGCACTTCGTCGAGATAACCCTTGGTCGCTGCATAAATAATGGCGATCTGGTGCGCCACGGGCAGCGGTTCGTATTGCGGCTGGGTCAGGATGGTGCGGATCTTTTCGCCGCGGTCCAATTGGTTCCGGGTTTCCATATCCAGCTCAGTCCCAAACCGGGCAAATACCCGCAGTTCCAAATATTGGGCTACGTCCAAAGCCAGGTCTTTAGAGACGGCCCGCATGGCATCGTTCTGGGCGGAACCGCCCACACGGGACACTGAAAGGCCGATGTCGATGGCGGGCTGAATGCCTTCATCAAACAACTTGGAGCTCAGATAGATCTGGCCGTCGGTGATGGAGATCAGGTTGGTGGGAATGTAGGCTGAAATGTTGCCGGCCTGGGTCTCTACGATGGGCAGGGCGGTCATGCTGCCACCGCCGCAATCGCGGGAGAGGTTGGCTGAACGCTCCAGTAAACGGGAATGCAGATAGAAGATGTCACCGGGGTAGGCTTCACGGCCGGCAGGTCGCTGCAGGAGCAGGGAGAGCTGGCGATAGGCGATGGCATGCTTCGAAAGGTCATCATAGACGACCAGGGCATGCTGCCCATTGAGCATGAATTCTTCCGCCATGGCACAGCCCGCATAAGGCGCCAGATAGATCATTGATGGGGAATCTTCGGCGCTGGCCGAGATCACCGTGGTGTAGTCCATCGCGCCATATTCGTAAAATGTTTGCACGATTTGGGCTACGGTTGACATCTTCTGACCGATGCAGACGTAGATGCAGTAGACACCCTTGCCTTTTTGATTGAGGACGGCATCAACCGCGATGGCGGATTTACCGGTTTGGCGGTCGCCAATGATCAATTCACGTTGACCCTTGCCCAGCGGGATGATCGAGTCAATCGCCTTGATCCCGGTTTGGAGGGGGGTGTCAATCGGCGTCCGGTCAATGAAGCCCATGGCCGGAAATTCAACCGGGCGATAATGATCCACCTTGATCGCGCCTTTGCCGTCAATCGGCTGCCCCAGGGGGTTCACAACCCGGCCAAGGAGGTCTTTGCCGACGGGGACATCCACCACACGGCCGGTTTCGTAGACCACATCGCCAGCCTGGATGCCGTCGCCGGAACCCAGAATGACCACGCCGACATAGAACTCGTGAAGGTCCATCGCCAGGCCGAAAGTGCCATCCGGGAAGACCAACAGCTCGTTTTCCAGAACGTTTTCAAGCCCGGAAACCAAGGCCACGCCGTCGCCGATTTGTTTTACGGTGCCGACATTCTCGGTCAGGAGTTCATATCCATAACCGGAGATGGCTTTTTGGAGCGCCGCCAACGAATGGCCGGTTTTAAGATCAAATCCTTTTTGCAGGTCTTCCAGCTGTTTATTTTGATTCTTGATAATGCTATCAATGTGATCCCGGACTTCCGCCGTATGCAGCACGGGTTCTTCCGGTGTTTCAGGCAGTTGTTGACCTGCATTCATTTTTTCTGAATTATTCATGCATTTTCCTGAAATTGCTTTTTAAGTTCATTAATCTGGCCGCCCAGGCTGCCATCAATCAATTCGTTTTCGAATCGCATGATGCCGCCGGCGATAAGTTTCTCGTCGGTTTCAAAGGTCAGTGTGAAGGGGACGGGGATCTGCTTCTTCAGGTGGGCCTGGAGGCGATCCTGAAAGTCCTGTTCGGCATCAACCGCCATGATGGCTTTGATGTATTCTTCTTCATTATGCGTTGAGGTATCCACGAATCTGGATAGGTCGATGGCTTTGATTTTATCCAGGAATTCCTCCTGGTAGAGCTTTTGAAGTTGAGGATTCATCAAATCGGTCATCATCTCCCTGGCAAATTGGGCAACCAGATCGGCGATTTCCTGTTTGTGTTGCTGGATCGCTTCGGCGCGCAGTGAGGCAAGGGTGTCCTCGGTTTGATGACGGATACGGTCCGCCTGTTCCTGGACTTCACTCAGCATTTGCTGGCGCGTTTGTTCGATCACAATCCGTGCTTCATTCTTGCGAGCAGCGATTTCTGCGTCGATATTACTTGACTTTTGCTCATATTCCTGGCGGACTTTTTCTGCCTCGGCTTTCGCCTGGGCGGCTTCATCCATGGCTTTGGTCACCATTTCTTCCCGTTTTTGCATAGCTTTCTTGAGCGGGGTGAAAAGGAACCGGTAAAGGATGAAGACCAGGATGAAAAAGTTGGCCATTTGTAACAGGATCGTACTAAGATTTATATTCAGCATAATCGTCTCGCAAGTTCCGAAGAGGGGGTGTCTGGTACTGCAAACGTCCTATGGTTTATGAGCCGAGGATGACGGATTTCATGGGGTTTGCAAACACGAGGATCAGGATCACGGCCAAAACGTAAATGGCCAAGGATTCGAGCATGGCGAGGGAAAGCAAAACCATGCTGTTGATCCGATCGCCAGCTTCCGGCTGACGGCTGATGGCCTTCAAACCGCCATATGCAACGATGGCCTGCCCGATGGCTGGTGCAGCCACACCTAACGAAATACCAGCACCTGAGACAATCACGGTGATGATGATAAAAATCTTATCCCAAGGTAATGTAGACCAATCCATTTTGTAACTCCTTATACTTTCTTATTTTTATAATTCTTGGGCATTTACTGCCCCAGCGATATAGACTGTTGCAAGCATTGTAAAAATGTACGCTTGTAGCAAACCGGTAAAAATGCTGAACAGCATCAGCGGCACCGGCAGGATAAACGGCGCGATGATAAACAGGATCGCGATGATGATTTCTTCACCCAGAATGTTGCCGAAAAGCCGGAAGGTCAGCGAAAAAGTCCGGGAGATTTCCGAAGCGATTTCCAGCGGCAGCATGAAGGGGTAGGGTTTGACATAATGTTTCAGGTAACCGCCCAAACCACGGTTGCGGATGCCGAAATAGGGAACGCTGACGAAGACGATCAGCGCCATGGCGATGGGGGTGTTGATATCGGGCGTGGGTGACTGTAAACCGGGGATCAGCCCCAACAGGTTCGCGCAGCCGATGAAGATGGCGATGGTGAAGATCAGCGGGAAGAACTGATCGAGGTTCTTGCCTTCGATATTGGTCGTGATGAGACCCTTGATGGCTTCCACCAGCCATTCGATTGCATTTTGCAGCATATTGGGACGGACCTTGAAGGAGCGACCGACGAAGAAAGCAGCGACTCCGAGCATTGCCACCATGGCCCAGGTATTGATCACGGTTGTGGTGACCTGTAAGGGGCCGAGGGTGAAAACGACCTCCGGTGAGATTTCATCCACGACCGGGGTTGGGGTGTAATTGGTTCGGCTGCGTAGCTCGAAGGAGATCAACGCCATCGCCAGGATCAAACCGAAGATCAGGATCAGGCTGAGTCTCTTCTTGGTATTCTCATTCTTATTCATGGTTCTCCTTGTCAGAATCACTACTTTGGTCTTCATTGGTCTTCTTCTGACGGCCATGTTCAATATAGAGGCTGTAGAGGTTGCTGAAGGCAACCATCACGCCGAGGGCCAATAGGCTGAGCGTCCAGGTGATGCCACCATCACCGGTGCGCTTGTCAATATAGTATCCCAGAAGGGCGCCGCCAACCGGAGGCAGGGCGAGGTTCCAGGAGATGGTCGTGACCTTTGCAAGCAATGACAACCCATTCTGCCCGTTGTCCTTCTTCCAGATCTTGGGAGATTGCGGATCCTGAACGGTTTCCGGGATATCTTCTTCCTGAAAATCTTCCTTTTTGACGGGCATCTTTAGCGTCCATCCGTAATATTCGAACCTTGCAGGGATTTCTCCAGTGAGAATTTGATTTGGTTGAATTCCAAATCGGCTTCTCGGGCAAGGGCGGCCAGTTTGGTTGCTTGCTGCGCCAGGGCCATCTGAACCGCTTCCATGTTGTCGCCTTCTTCCGCTGCTGCGGTCAGGATGCGGACACGGGTCGGTTGGTTCACTCTTTGTTGGACTTCAATGCTGCCCTGATAGATCGCGATATAGCGAATCGCGCCAGCTTTTTGATAATAGATCATGCCGGATTTGATATGGGCCATCATGGCCGCATGTCCGGGCAGGATTCCCCACCAGCCATCCGGAAGGAGGACGCGCATTGCTTCCGCCGTGGTGTTCACGACGTTCTTGTCCGGCGTCAGGACTTCCAGTTGGAGGGTCGGTTCGGTCATTTTTGCGCCTCAGGTTGCTCAGCGCCAGCTTCGACTGCGGTTTCTGCTCCCGTGGCAGCTTCAGAGCTAACGGCGGGGGTCGCAGTGGCAGGCGCTTTTTTCTTGCTCTCCTGCTTGGACCTGTTGAAGTTTTCGATCACCTGGTCAATGGTGCCGGTCATGTAGAAGAACCGTTCGGGAACCTCATCCAGATCGCCATTCAGGATCATTTCAAAACCATGCAGGGTGTCTTTCAGGGGAACGAACGCGCCTTGACGACCGGTGAATTGTTCGGCAACGAAGAAGGGCTGGGTCAGGAAGCGCTGGATCTTACGGGCGCGCTGGACCAGGAGGCGGTCTTCTTCGGCCAGTTCTTCCATGCCCAGGATGGCGATCACATCGCGCAATTCCTTATAGCGGGCCAAAGTTTCACGAACGCGGGTGGCGATTTTGTAATGCCGGTCACCCACAACACGGGGCGTTAGCAGGCGGGAACCGGATTCGAGCGGGTCCACAGCCGGGTAGAGACCCTGGCTGGAAAGCTGCCGGGAGAGCACGACGGTGGCATCCAGGTGGGAGAAGGTCGCAGCCGGGGCGGGGTCCGTCAGGTCATCCGCGGGCACGTAAATGGCCTGGATGGAGGTGATAGCGCCGTTCTGCGTGGAGACAATTCGCTCTTCCAGTTCACCGACTTCGGTGGACAGGGTGGGTTGGTAACCCACCGCGCTGGTCATCCGGCCGAGAAGGGCTGAAACTTCGCCGCCAGCCTGGATGTAGCGGAAGACGTTGTCAATGAAAAGCAGAACGTCCTGATGCTTTTTATCCCGGTAATATTCAGCCATGGTGAGCGCCGTGAAGGCGACGCGAAAACGTGCCCCTGGGGGTTCATTCATCTCGCCGAAGACGAGGATGGCATCTTTGAGGACATTGCTGTTTTCCATTTGCAGATAGAGGTCATTACCCTCACGAGTCCGTTCACCGACGCCCGCGAAAACGGAAACGCCCTGATGTTCAGCGGAGGTGTGACGGATCATTTCCATGATCAGCAAGGTCTTGCCAACGCCGGCTCCGCCCAGCAAACCTACCTTACCGCCGCGGACAAAGGGGGCGAGCAGGTCCAAAACCTTCAGCCCAGTAATGAAGAGGTCTGAGGTCGGGCGCTGGTCAACATAGGGTGGGGGTGACTGGTGGATTCCGATGCGTTCCACTTCGGCGGGCATAGGGTCGCCGCCGTCGATGACCTCACCGAGAACATTGAAAGCGCGCCCAAGGGTGCCTTCGCCGACCGGGACTTTAATCTGCCCGCCGGTGTCATAAACAACCATATCACGGCGCAGCCCTTCAGCGGATTCCATCGCCACACCTCGGACGGTCCTCTCATCGAGATGTTCCAGCACCTCTACGGTGATGACTCGGTCATCGATCGGGATGGTCAGAGCTGTGAGCAGGCGGGGGAGTTTTCGGTCATCAAATCGAACATCAATCACCGGCCCAATCAATCGGACGATGAAGCCGGTGTGTTCTTGCGTATTGGATGGTGCTGTCATTAATTTGCTTCCTTATGCACTAATTTCTTCAAACAATATTTTGATTCTATGGCAATATGAAAGCTTTTCGCAGAGCGTTGAGAGCTTTTTCCAGGTCACGTCCATCGATCATGCAGGTCAGTGAAGATACCGATGAGCTGATCCCATGGATGTTGATCTCACTATCGCCCAGGGTTTTGAACATGTGTCCGGCGATCATCTGGCTGTCATCAAAATCCAGGCTTGAGATGCAAACCAGAGCCACATCGGGTTCCTGGATCACCCTTTGACTGCCGATCTTTTCATGGATCCTTTGGGTAATATCCAATGTTTCCTGAAAATCTTCTTTTTTAACGCAAATGAGGATGTGATCAAATTCCTTGCCATCGAACAGGTTCACGATCAATTCGACATGAATTCCCAGATCGGCGATTTTTGTGAAATAACGGCCGCCAATGCCCGGGTGGGTTGGGATTCCAATTAACCCAACCATGGCGATGTTTTCTTTATAGATCAGTCCACCTGCTTCAACTCTTTCTTGATCCATCCGTTTGTTCTCCTTATGAGTTTATTTTCGAGATGATAATTGCACAGCTAAGCCACGCTCTTCATAGGTAAAGAGCGAGGGGATGTTCTTTGATCCTTGATATGGGAGAATGGTCCCGCGGGTGGGGAAATCTGCAGCCGGACAAGCTGCTCGATCGAGCGGTTCTAAGGCTATTGAATAATCACCATATACAAATAACAAGATAAACACTGTGACTCGGTTCCACTTGTTAGGCGGCAATCGTAGCGGTTGTTGCAAACTTGCGGTTGTCCCTTAAATCCATATAAATATTTTACTATCTTTTGAGTTGCCTATTTCCTCTTGCGATTTAAGCTTTTTGAGGACTTGATCCCACATTAAAAAACCTCAAGCGTTGAGCAGCGGAAGGAGCATTTATCGTTGCAGAAGGAAATCTGAATAGTGGGGAAAGGATAATGACGTAGTTTTTCGTTGCTGCTAAGCAGATAAATCAGGATTTTTTATGAAATCCTGTGAGGGGGTATTGTTGCGCCAAATAAAAGGGATTCCTCAAGATATTCAGTTTTGAAGGTATCTGCAAGAACAGGTAACTCACAAGCGAGTTATTATACTCCAGGGGGTGTTAATGTCAAGACTGCTGTTTACAAGGCGGCCATTATTGAAAATTAAAAACTGATGCGGGCACTAGGCCCGCATCAGTGTGTTGGTGATGAAGTTTACTCGAATTCCGTCCAGTAGTTGGGATAAACCCAGGCCACAATTGAACCGATGCTTGAATCCTGGTCATAATCAACCCAGATTTCAATTTGGGCGCTGCCGCCGGCCGGGATGGGATCGTAATGCCAGCTATAGCCGCCGCCGATGATATAGCCATCGGTGTCGTAGATCAATACATTGACGTTCACTTCACTGATCGATTTGCTATAAGTGTTGGTGAAATCGACTGTGACGTAATCATCATAATCGCCGGTGATCTCAGCGCTGTTGATCACGAAGGGGTTAGTTGTAAGTTCATACTCCTCTTCATAGTCACCGGGCAATACAAGGATATCGTATGTGCTGGTTTCGGCTCCGCTGGGGGGGGTGGAAACCCAGGGGGAGATACCAAGGGTATCCCCGGGCAGAAGGAGCTCAACGTTATAGGATGCCGTTGCCGTGACCATGTCGTTTTCATCGTAAAAAGTGAGATAGGCAACGGAGTTGCTGAGCGGTACATCGACATTGTTTTGAATGGTCATCCCGCCCAGAATATAGCCATAATCATCCAAATAAAAATTATCTTCCAGAATGGAAACTTCAGACCAGAAATCCTGACCCTCATAGAAATAGCTGGAGTAGGTGTAGGTGGGGAAAACTTCGACCCGGCTGACATCCGCAAAGGCATCCACATAGGTTGAAAAACCCATGTAATCATCGCCGGGGACAAACTGGAGGGTGGTATAACCGGAGCCTACAATCTGATCGTCGCTATCCAGGCAGATCACGTTGGCCAGAACGTAGGTATAGGTGTCGCTGCTGGAATTAAAAATCTTACCCGTAACAATCGGATAGCCGTCATTTTCCCAGTAGGTGACATCCTGTGCGGTAAATGGATTGACAAAATCCTCTACTTCGCCGGAGAGATAGGTCCACTCAATTTCAATGGAGTCGACAGTTGCTGTCTCATCATCCAGATAGATGTATTCCGAAAGGCCGAATGTTTCCTGGGGGAACAGGTAGCGCAGATAACTGTCGTAAGTTTGGATTTCGCTGCCACTGGCGTCATAGAGGTAGATGGTGTAATCAATGTCCTCAAATAGCAGGTCCGGATTGGGGTTCTGGAAATAGAAAGCCAGGTAGACGGCACTGTCTTCCTGAATCCAAAAATCCTCATCCAGCATGACCAGGTCGAGTTCCTCGCCGGTTGAAGGCATGAGGGTCTCAACGATCTCCTCTGCATTAGCCGGTTCGGTCACGACGACGACCGGTTCCTCCGTGGTGACATCGACCAGTTCTTCCTCAGTTGCTTTATTAAAGATCAGGCTGAGGGGGTTGCTGATTTGACAGGCAAGGCCTACGATGAGCGGCAGGACCAATAGGAAAGAAAGCTTCAACCATTTCTTCTTCATTTAATTCTCCTTTTCATAACAATATTTGATATTTATTTTTAATAGGCAAGGGTTTCAACAAAGTATAAGGGGATTCTGAATCGCCGATAGAGGGTACCAGTGATATGGATCGCCTTTTCCGTTGTTGTGATAAACCCACAATTTCCTTTTGGACGCGATGCAACTTCGGAAACAGTGAGGTGGGTCCTGTGAATGGGTGATTATTGATTCACAGAAAGAAGTTTTACGGTCTCAAAGTAACAAATACAGTCCTCACATGACGAGACTTCTTCCTGGGTGCCGAACCAACCTGATTTAATGAGATTCCATATGGACGTGCTTTCACAAACTTCATTGAAATCTCGGAATGAGCCGGATTGGAGCGAAGAAACGCAAAAACCGATATAGGTTTCAGGAAGGTCGGGATGCTCCTCCTTGAGTTGATCGAACGAAGTTAGACAATAGGCGTCCACTTCCATGGGCTGACAGCCCGAAAAACAGAGTAGAGCAATAATGCCAAGTGTAATGAGCAGGAGTGACTTTTTCAAGCGATCCTCCTTTCAATTACCTTGCCGAAAAGAAAAGTTAAAGTGATTCTAGATGGTGATGATAAGATCTGGAATGAACAGGGAATTAACCCTATTTTAGATGTTCGTTTTAGCAAAGTCAAATATCCTTAGGTTTTCCATTATATTAAGATAAAAATATAGACTGACGCGCCTGATGATCCACACCAGAAAATGATGGCAATAAAACTCAAATAATCGTGAGAATGGGCTTAATACGAAAGCGCACACTTCGCAAATGTGCGCTTTAATTGGGATAGGTATGGGATTTTACAGCTAATTCATATTAAAGAAAGCATTCAATAGGGCAGGTGGGAGTCGAACCCACACGGTACTACTACCGACGGATTTTAAGTCCGTTGCGTCTGCCATTCCGCCACTGCCCCAGAACGCTTCACTATTTTACCATTATTGGCCTATCTGGGAAGGTTTGGCGAATGGGCTTGTTGGTCACCCTGAACGACCAGGCGGGGATTTCCGTTTATAATTCGTCTCATACATGGATAGGAGATTGGATTGACCGATTTTTTTGATCTCGAACCGCTTTACCTGAACCCGGACGCCCGACCCAGGGACCGTGCCCGGGATTTGATCTCCCGCATGACGCTGGCCGAGAAGGTCAGTTCCGTGTTGATGGATTCCGCCGCAATCGAAAGGCTGGGGGTTCCGGCTTATAGCTGGTGGAATGAAGCGCTGCATGGGGTTGCGCGGGCGGGTAAGGCGACCGTTTTTCCCCAGTCAATTGGGATGGCCGCCACCTGGAATGAAGAACTGGTGCGACAGATGGCGAACGCCATTTCAGATGAAGCGCGGGCCAAGCACCATGAAGCGGTGCGGCGGGATGAACATTCCCGCTATACCGGCCTGACAATGTGGTCTCCAAATATCAACATTTTCCGCGATCCCCGCTGGGGGCGCGGGCAGGAAACATATGGCGAGGATCCGCACCTGACCTCCCGGCTGGGAATCGCGTTCGTCCACGGGCTGCAGGGAGACCATCCCGATTACCTCAAGGTGGCCGCCTGCGCCAAACATTATGTGGTCCATTCCGGGCCTGAGGCCTTGCGGCATGAATTCAATGCTGAAGTGAGTGTCCGGGATTTTAAAATGACTTACCTGCCGGCCTTTGAAGCCCTGGTGAAGGAAGGGAATGTGGCCGGCGTCATGGGGGCTTATAACCGGGTCAATGGGGAGGCTTGCTGCGCCAGTCCGTATCTTTTGCAATATGTTTTGCGCCGTGAATTGGGCTTCAAAGGCTATGTGGTTTCGGACTGCGGTGCGATCAAAGATATCTATGCTCACCATCATTTGGTGGAGACTCCGGAAGAGGCCGCGGCAAAATCCGTCAAGGCGGGTTGTGACCTGAACTGCGGGGAGGCCTATGAGAGCCTTTTCGGAGCGCTGGGCAATGGCCTGATCCTGGAGAGAGATATCGACCGGGCTTTGATGAACCTCTTCGAACTGCGCTTCATGCTGGGGATGTTCGATGCTGACGACCGGGTGCCCTATGCACAGATTCCGGTTGAAGCCATTTGCTCCCCTGCAAATCAGGCTCTGGCGTTGGAAGCAGCCCGACAGTCTCTGGTGCTTTTGAAGAATGAAGGTCATTTGCTCCCACTGAGCAAGGACCTTAAACGTGTGGCCGTGATCGGCCCGAACGCGGATGATGACCTGGTCCTTCGGGGTAATTATTTCGGCACGCCCCTCCAATCGGTGACGGTCCTGGAGGGGATTCGCTCCATTGTCCCCGGGCACACCGAAGTGGAATTTGAACGGGGCTGCGAGATCATCGGCAAAGACAAGAAGGGAATCAAGGCTGCGGCGAAGCTGGCTAAGAAAGCGGATGTGGCTATCGTGGTGTTGGGTCTCTCGCAACAGGTGGAAGGCGAGGAGGGCCAGCAGGAAGGCCTGCCCGAGGGGACGCTTTCTTTGGGCGACCGCGCTGATCTGGCTCTGCCGGGCATGCAGCAGGCCCTTCTGGAAGCCGTCGCCGCCACCGGGACTCCGGTGGTGTTGGTACTGTTGAACGGCAGCGCCCTGGCAGTTAACTGGGCGGAAGAACGAGTCCCCGCGATCCTCGAAGCCTGGTATCCGGGACAATCCGGCGGCCGGGCCGTGGCTGAAGCTTTGTTCGGAGACTACAACCCCGGTGGGCGTCTGCCGGTGACCTTCTATCAATCCGTGGATCAGCTTCCGCCCTTTGAGGACTATAGTATGCAGGGCCGCACCTATCGCTACTTTGAGGGTGAGGTGTTGTATCCCTTCGGCTTCGGGCTGAGCTACACTTCCTTTGAATATCGCGATCTGGCGCTGAACTTCAATCGGATGGAAGCACCGGATACTTTGGAAGTGTCCTGCATCGTTCGCAACACCGGCAAGATAGCAGGCGACGAGGTCGTCCAGGTTTACCTGCGGGATGAGGAAGCCACACTGCCTGTGCCGCGGCATTCGCTGGCGGCATTTAACCGCGTGCGGTTGGGGGCTGGCAGCGAACACCGGGTGACTCTCTCTGTCCCGCCAAGGGCTTTTGCGTTGGTGGATGAGGAAGGTAATTGGGTGATCGAGCCGGGTGACTTCACGGTCTTTATTGGCGGCGGCCAACCAGGTTTCACAGAGACATTACAGGCCACGGTGCAGGTGGTTGGCACCCCCATCCGGTTGAGTGATTAATTATTCGATTTAATGAATTGAAAGACGGCTGAATGCAATTATCGTTGTCCCTCTGGAATTGGTTGCTGGCGTTTCTGCCGGTACTGGTCGTGGTTGTGCTGATGCTGGTTTTCCGCTGGGGCGGGAGCCGGGCGGGCGGCCTGGGCTGGTTCACGGCGGTGATCGTCGCGGTGCTGGCTTTTGGCGCGGGCTTTGAGCTGCTGGCGTATGCTCAGGTCAAGGCTGTACTGCTCAGTTTGGATGTGCTTTTCATCATCTGGAGCGCTTTATTGCTGTTCAATATCGCCCGGGAGGCCGGCGCGATCCGCATGATCGGGCGCGCCCTGCCCGCCATGACCGGGGACCGTGTGATGCAATCCCTGCTGATCGGTTGGCTGATGGTGTCCGTTCTGCAGGGGATGGGCGGTTTCGGTGTGCCGGTGGCGGTCTGTGCGCCTTTGCTGGTGGGGCTGGGTTATTCGCCCGTGCAGGCGGTGGCAATGGCTGCCATCGGGCATGGCTGGGCGGTATCGTTTGGATCGCTGGCTTCCGCTTTCCAGACCCTGATGGCGATCACCGGGCTTCCCGGTGAGGTGTTAGCGCCATTTACAGCCCTGTTCTTGGGTATTGCCTGCATCCCCAGCGGGCTGCTGGTGGCCCTGATCGGCAACGGCTGGAAGGGGCTTAAGCGCGCTTTGGTGCCCGTGCTGGTGATCGGGCTGGTGATGGGCGTGGTGCAATATCTGCTGGCGACCAGCGGACTTTGGACTCTGGGCGCAACCGGAGCCGGGATCGCCGGTTTGATCACCGGGCTGCTCTGGATGCGCCTGCCGGCTTACCGGATGAAGGTGGATGCCGTGAATCTGCCACCTGAGGCGGAAGAGGGCAGGGGAAAATCACTCTGGCTCTCGCTGCTGGCATACGGGCTGTTGGTGGTGCTGGCCTTCTCAATCAACCTGATCGGGCCGGTGGATGCCTTCCTGAGCCAGGTTAATGTTAACCTGAACTTCCCCGTGCTGACCACCAGCCTGGGCTGGGAGACGGCTGCCGGACCCGGACGGAGCATCAACATCTTCGGACATCCTGGCGCGATCCTGCTCTATACCTGCATCATTTCCTATATCATCTACCGGCGGGTGGGATATATCCAAAAAGGCGCGCTGCGCGGCATTTTGGGCCGGGTGGTCAAAAGCGGCGTTAATTCCAGCCTGGGGATCCTGGCGATGGTCGGGCTGGCCTCGGTGATGCTGCACAGCGGGATGACTTACCTGCTGGCGCAGGGTCTCAGCGAGGGAATCAGCGGTACGATCTACCCGGCGGTGGCCCCCTTCATTGGCGCCCTGGGCGCATTCATCACCGGCAGCAATAACAACTCGAATGTGCTCTTCTCCGTGCTGCAGATGAACGCGGCGCAGCTCCTGAATTTGAGTATCCCGCTGATCCTCGGCGCGCAGTCGGCCGGCGGCGCTTTGGGGAGTGTGCTGGCCCCGGCGAAGGTGATCGTGGGCTGCAGTACGGTTGGGCTGGCCGGACAGGAAGGCCTGGTGATGCGTAAATTGCTTGGTTACGGCGCCGTCACGATCGGGACAGTGGCTTTGGCGGCTTTTGTGATCAGTTTGTTGATCTAGGATGGCAGAATGACAGAAACCAGCATCAAAACGGATAAATTGAAGGCCATTCGCCCGAAAATGCGAATTGGCTTATTGGCTTTGCAGATCCTGCTGCCCCTGGCGGGGTATTACGCCCTGCAGGCTGGGCGGTTAGGTCTGACCTGGGGCGTTGCGGCGCTCTTTATTGCGAGCATGGCGGTGTTGACATGGGTCGGATGACATCGGAAAAGAAATACCAACAAAAGAAGGCTTTGGGTCAGGGGTTGTTTGGCCTCAGCTTGCTGTTCCTGCTGGCAGGGCTGCTGATTTTGGGCTGGGGCGTCTGGCCGGGAGCGTCGGATTCAGCGCAGCTGACCATCCCGGCAGGGACGCTGCCCGCCGCGCCCGAGGGCACGGACTATGCCAGCCAGGCGGAATATACCCTGACCATTGATTGGCCGGTCTGGCTGCGCAAGGGCGAGGACGCCGATGTGAAGGTGTCTCTGGTGGAAACGGACGGAACGGCGCTGGCGGACCGCGGTTCGCAGGTCGTGCTGATCGAGCCGGCGATATCCGGATTGACCCTCGACCCGCCCGGCCTGGTTCAGGCCAATTTGGCTGAAGGGCAGAGCCTGGTGGAAAGCTGGGCGATTAACACCTCCGCCGAGGGTGACTTCACAGGGAAGGTCTACCTCTCCTTTGGGTTCTATGACGAGGAAGCGCAGGAACTGGACACCGTGCCAGTGGCCGTGGTGGACATCAACCTGACCATCTCCGC
>CAYUSC010000050.1:5818-18211 GCA_964447265.1 uncultured Candidatus Brevefilum sp. | reverse complement strand
TAAGCACGGATAAAGTGTTTCTGGGCCTGATAAAGCATTTTTTCTGCATTCATAAAATCCTCCAGGGATCAGGTTATTTCTGGCTCAAGTTTATGAAATTTTGGGTCTTTCCAGCAGTGCAGGCAGCCATCAATCAGGCATCCGGATGGATAAAAAAATAGCCATCCTTCACGTGAAGGATGGCTGATAAATCATGACCCAGGGTTATTTTTGAAAGGTTTGCAAACCAGTATAATGGGGTGAAGAGGTGCTTATGGAATTCAAGACCAATCGTCGTCTGAAATTAAAATCCAGGTATTTTGAAAAATCGTTGCGTTTCCCGCTGGCGTTTTTTTACTTCATAATTTTTTCCATTGTGTTGTTTCAAAAAATCTATTCCAATTATGGTCTGAGTTCAATCTCATCAATGGATTGGTGGATTCTGGGCGGTGGCATCGGATTGCTCCTGCTGCTGGAGTTTTTAGAAGGGCTGGCATATCCTAAAAAACCGGGATTCCTGCTGGGAATACCCCTCACCGTTATTCGGATTGTTCTGTACTATTTCATTAACCTCAGTGATCCGACCGGCATCACTTCCTCGTTGGTGGGATATATCCTCTTTACGATGTGCTTCTATTTTCATCCCATTCTTGTCTTGCCGGTTTTGCTACTGGTGCTGCTG
The DNA here is from genome assembly GCA_964447265.1 of uncultured Candidatus Brevefilum sp. Taxonomy (GTDB): domain Bacteria; phylum Chloroflexota; class Anaerolineae; order Anaerolineales; family Anaerolineaceae; genus Brevifilum. The sequence continues at coordinate 17,550 of CAYUSC010000050.1, read as the reverse complement.
CTGTTCTATGGAAACATTCCTTTATTCTGGCTGCGCAAAGACCTTGATATTGGGTTTGTATATGAACTGTTCAGTTTTATCATCTTCTATCTTTTTGCAATCATTATCCGCCTGGATGACCGCACCCGGCTGCGAAATATGCAAATGGTCCGCCAACTTGAGGCCTATGCCTATAATTCCATCAGCCTGGGAAAGCAGGAGGAGCGCGACCGGATCTCCCGTGACCTGCATGACAGCCTGGGACATCACCTGGTGGCGGTGAATATCCAACTGCAAAAAGGCTTGGCTTATCAGGAGATTGACCCGGGTGAAAGTCTGGAAGCCATCAACAAAGCTCAGGAAGCTACCAATGAAGCCATCAAGGAATTGCGCCAGACCATAAAAAACCTGCGCGAATTTGAGGAGCCGACCAGCTTCGAGGAAGAGCTGGAAAATGTGATTCAAAAGACGCGCGAAAACGGGCTGGAAATTATTAGCGAGATCAGCGGAAAATCGAAGGCTTTCCCGGAATTTTCCTTATTAACCCTCAAGCAGGTGATTCAGGAAAGCCTCACCAATGTTGAGAAGCATGCCCAGGCCACGCAGACATCCGTGGTGGTCAATTTTCAACGCAGTAAAGTCCGTGCTATTATTAAGGACAACGGCGTTGGCTTCAACGTGAAAAAGGCCAAAAAAGAAGGGCATTTCGGTTTGCGCGGGATGCAGGAACGCCTCGATATCGTTGGTGGAAAATTAACCATCCACAGCAAGCCGGATGCGGGTACGGAAATTAACGTCCTTATTCCCAAGGATATTTATGGATAACCAGAACCATTATGGAAGCTGAAAAAACCAATATTCTCATTGTGGATGATCAATCCTTGGTGCGGGAAGGGATTGCTTCGCTGCTGGCTATCCAACCGGGGATTAACGTTTTGGGGACAGCCGAAAACGGGCAGGAAGCGGTTCAGTTTGTTCAGCAGAAGCAGCCCGATGTGATCCTGATGGACATCCGAATGCCGGTGATGGACGGGATAGCGGCTGCGGAGGCCATCCTGAATATTAATCCGTCGCAGGTCATTCTGATGCTGACTACTTTGGAAGACGAGGAATATATCGTCAAGTCCCTCAAAGTGGGGGCCAGGGGATATTTACTGAAGGATATGCTTGCCGCCGACCTGGCGCAGGCTGTTCGGTCAGCACACCGCGGCGTGTTTCAGATGGCGCCCTCAGTGGCTGGACGTTTGGTTAATCTCAGCGATGGGAAAGAAGAGAAAATACAGAAAGATGAAAACGCTGAGCGTATTGCAGAACTGACCCCGCGCGAGATTGACGTTCTGAAGCTCATCGCTACCGGCGCCACCAACAAGGAGATTGCTCAGAAGCTTTACCTGAGTGAAGGCACGGTAAAGAATATTGTGTCCAATATTTTTGCCTGTCTGGGCACGCATGACCGCGTCCAAACCGCCATCATCGCAATCCATAACGGATTGGGGTAACAACATTTTCAGGTTTTCTTGTAACGATTGATCGTAAAGGTGGGGATTTGAAACCGGCCGGAGTTGGTTAGGCACCGGTTGGGAGCATGCCATTTAACCCAAGTTTGATTTCGTCACGTGCCGCGCAGCGCACGTGACCTACGTTTGGGTTTCTCTATATGAATCCCCCCCTCATCCGGCGTTTCACGCCACCTTCCCCCATGGGGGGAAGGCTTAATCTTGTAATAGGAAACAGGTTAATAAGGGTAAGGTTTTTTATGGCTTCCCCTTGAGGGGAAGCTGGCTGCGGAGCAGACTGATGAGGTGGGATTTACAGTGATTTGTTGTCATGCAGGTTCGACCCTTGGTCTCACCATGCATGACCTACATTTTGATTTTGTAGGGGCGGGTCTTGTATCCGCCCAAAGCAATTTGGCTCTCGCAAGGGGAGTCCCAATGGATTGTTGATTCGGTCCCCTCATCCGGCGTTACACGCCACCTTCCCCCTATGGGGGAAGGCTCAATATCATTGGGGGTTGCATGAGAAAATGAAGATTATGGTTCTTGTGGCTTCCCCTTGAGGGGAAGCTGGCTGCGCAGCAGACTGATGAGGTGGGTTTTGCAGCCGAGGGCTATTTCCGCCCCATCAAATAACCATAGATTATTCCGCTGGCGCACTAATACAACCGTAAAACGTCCCCAGGGTGGATGAAATAGGGATAGGCTAAATTGTTGAGGGCTACCAGAGTCTGCCAGGTCACTCCATACCTGGCGGCGATTCCCACCAAAGTATCCCCGGCCTGGACCACGATCTGGCTGATGGGTGTGGGCGAAGGTGTCGGGGTGGGTGTGGGGGTCGGCGTAGGGGTATTGGTTGGTGTGGGGGTTGGCTCCGGCTCCCCGGCCAGGACCGCCCGATTACCCAGGACCGCCCAGGACGTCAGGAACGCGCTGATGGAGAAATATTTCATGCTGCCCGTGCCGGGATCGACCACCTGAACGTAGGATTCCGAATAGCCGGTCAGGATCATGGCGTGTTCGTGATAGGCGACGATGGTCGTATTGCCATTCTCGGCAGTGTATTCGATGGGTGTGCCGGGCCACATTTGGGCAATTACCCAGATGATCACCGGTCGCCCGGCGGCAATTTCGCGGCGCAGGTCGTCCCAGGTCAGGTTGCTGTAGGCCTGAGCAGGAATGCCAAGCTCCCGCAGGGTGGCTGCAACGGCCGGTGGATGGATGCCATAAGAGTTGGGCGGAATGTATCCCCAGGTGTCGTTCCAACTACCGACGAATCCCTCCTCGGGGTCATCGGAGATGGGGAAGGATGCCATAAGTTCATATTCGGTGACCGAATAGCCAAAGAAAGCGGACCAATCCGCCGCAGCCCGGGCTTCACAGGAGAGGTTGTATGTTTGCGGATATCCATAAATGCAGCAGACATAGGCTTCATCCGGGATGCCTTCTGCCAGCGCGCTCAGCGGAAAAGCCGCGGCCAGCAGGGTGACAGCCAGCAGGGGGATTAAAATTCGGCGGAGGGTCTTTCTCATGGGGATATTATAGCGGTGAATGGTATCAGATGGGTATGGTTTTGCGAGCGTTGTCGTTATAATGGAATAGACGCCCCCAATGAGAGGAGAGTTCCATGCCCCTATACGATCAATTCGCTGCAATCTATCAACGTGGTCCTTATCTGCGATTTTCACAAGGTTTGGCAGAAACCATCCTTCCCGAATACCTTGAGGAATTGGGCTGCAAGCCGCGAAAAATGCTGGATGTTGCCTGCGGTGAGGGTTCGCTGGCCGTGGCAATGGCGGAGAAGGGCATCAAGGTGACCGGGATCGATCAGTCGGCCCAAATGATCGCCCTGGCCAAGGACCGGGCAAAATCCGCGCGTGTGAAAGTGGATTTTGAGGTGGAGGACATGCGCTCGCTGCCCTATGACGGTGAGTTTGACCTGGTGACCTGCTTCTTCGACAGTCTCAACTATATGCTGACGGTAGCTGATTTGCAGCAGGCTTTTGCCGGCGCTTTCCGGGCGTTGCGGTCGGGCGGTTTTTATATTTTCGACATGAACACCACCTATGGATTGGCGGTGGATTGGATGCGGCAGGAGACCTATATCCAAAATGAGACCGAAGATTTCATTGAGATCCACCGCCAGGAATTTGATTACGAAAATTCCATCGCCAGTATGTATGTGACCGTCTTCCAAAAAAAGGGGCACTTATGGGAACGGTTCGGAGAAGTTCACCGGGAACGGGGATACCCAATCGCCGATATTGAGTTTCTGCTTACCAATCTTGGGTTTGAGATTGCCGGAAGGTATGGCAGTCTGAGCAAACGTTCCAGCGTGCAGACGACTTCTTCTCGGGTCTGGTTCACGGCGCGGAAGCCAAATTAATCCCGAAATTGCTGCTGGATGAGCTGGAAAACAGGGCGGCAGATGATCTGGAAGTCCTCGACGAAAAGTTCGCTGACCGGTATCCAGCGCGGCGTTTCGGATTCCTCATCGTAGACACCCGAATCGGTGACCAGGGCAGTGGTGAGCGGCTTGCACCAATAAAAGAGCAGCAGGGCGTGATAGGCTTCATCCGCGGGATTGTAATAGAAAAAATCCTCCGTCAGGGTGGCGAATTCACCCATTTCAACGGTGATCCCGGTTTCCTCCTGAATTTCGCGGTGCAGCGCATCCGCAATCGGTTCTCCCAGTTCAATTCCGCCGCCCGGAAAAGCATACAACCCCGTGCTGCGGGTACGCACAACCAGCAGGTTTCCCTCATTTAATATCAATCCGTAAACCGAATTGCGGAAGATCATTTTATCCAATGGCAGGGTGACCTGGTTGCCGTAAATATCCCGGCAGGATATGGATTTCTCGAGGGGCTGTCCGTGTTGATATTGCATTATTGCCAATCCTTTATGATAAAATCTATCAATACTCAGCGAACGATGATGAGTATTCGAACGACCCGACATCCAGACCGTAGCCCAATGGCTTGCTGGCCGAATGTCTGGCCTGATTAAGTTAGCTTGCCAGATAATTATTTTACAATTAAATATTTTTCTAATTGGATTCTTTGCCCATTCATTTACTCAACCCCCACTTACCTGTGACCTGGAGGCGTAAGATGCTACAAGAGACAACCTATCCAATCCAAAATCGAAATCGGATAACCTGGCTGGTGGGGGTTCTTGGCGGCGGGATGGTCCTTTTGGCGTTTTTGGTCACACCGGTCATGGAGGTGTTGCGCGGGCAATGGGCGATCATCACATCCCCCAGCATCCTCATTACCGATTATATTGCCTATGCCAACCTGGGCGCAGCATTCCTGAACGCAGGGTTGGTGACCCTGATCGGATTGGGGCTTGCCTGGTTGATCCGGGCCCGTTTCAATGGTTATTTGATCTCGGCTATTTTCACTCTGGCCGGATTTGCTTTCTTTGGAAAAAATGTGTTCAATATCCTGCCGATTTTTGCAGGCGTCTATATTTTTGACCAGCTTTTTTCGCATCAGCGAATGCGTGATCTGATCGCGCCGCTGCTTTTTGGTACCACGCTTGGCCCGGTGGTGAGCCAGGTCGCTTTCGGTTTTGATTTTGGCTGGTGGGGCTTGGCAGGCGGCATACTCCTGGGAATCTTATCCGGAATGCTGCTGGCAGCATTGATGAACCATGTCTACAGTTTTCATGAAGGGTATAACCTTTATAACACCGGCACGACGGGTGGTTTTGTGGCGACCATTGTTTATATCACCATGCGGGGCTATGGGTTGGAGATCGAACCGGCTTTTTATTGGTCAACGGAATATACGGGCTTTTTAACAATCTTCACGGCAGTCGTCCTGGTGGGTTTGATCCTGATGGGATTCATCTGGGGTGCCAGTTTTTCTCAATATAAACGCATCTGGGCGGAATCGGGCCGTTTGGCATCGGATTATGTTGTGATCAGCAACCTGGGGACAACCCTGGTCAATATGGGCCTTGTTGGCCTGATTGGTTTGGTCTATGTCCGTCTGGTTGGGGGTGATCTGAACGGCGCGACCTTGGCTGGGATCTTCACCATTGCCGGATTTGGCGCATTGGGGAAACATCCCAGGAATATCCTGCCGATCATGGTGGGCGTCTATCTCTCTTGCCTCACCCATATCTGGGATCAGGCCGACCCCGGGCCATTATTGGCTGCCCTTTTTTGTACGACACTGGCGCCGCTGGCCGGTAAATTCGGGATTGCGGCCGGAATCATTGCCGGGGCATTACACCTTCCCATGGTGATGCATGTGGGCAGCCTGCATGGCTTCATGAACCTCTACAATAATGGCTTTGCGGGCGGCCTGGCCATGTTGGTCATTATTGGCTTTATCAAAGGCCTTAGACCGAAACTTCTCCAGGATGGGTGATCCACGCTCGGATGCCTTCCTTTTGAAGTACACTTTAACTTGTCGGGTCATCCCCCTGGTGTTATGATTTGGTGAAATTGGAGGCATATTGAAAAATCTGAGCAGTACCAAGCGGATTCGCTATCTGCTTATCATGGCTATCCTGATCACCCTGCCCTGTTATTGTGTGGGTTTAGTGGTGTTAAGAGTCAATCAGAATAACCTGGATGCCGCCACACCGACCGTAAGCCTGACCCCATCCGAATCACCCACGGTCACGCTCACTTCTTATGTCACCTATACCCCCACGCTGACGGCGACAATCACCCAAACGGGAACGCTTGAGCCGACAGCCACCCCAACCATAACGCCAACAATCACTCTGACGCCGACTGTCGTGAACACCGCGACCGCGACGGAAACCCAAGTGCCCACCTCGACGGTGACCCTGACACCTTTGCCGCCGACGGCAACACCGACGGTGACTGAAACACCCTAACCTTTTAAAGGAAGACGAACAATATGACTGATTTCTTGCCATTTCTGAAGAAGATGATCTCGGCGCCGGGACTTTCTGGTTTTGAAGGGCCAGTCCGGGAGATCATCCGGGAGGCCTGGGAACCGCTCACTGATGAACTTTCAGTCAGCAAAATTGGCAGCCTGCACGGCCTGAAAAAGGGCCGGGGGCCGGAACCCCGCAAGCGGGTCCTGATCTCCACCCATATGGACGCCATCGGCATGATGGTGACGGGGATTGAAGAAGGACTGATGCGCATCACCGAAATCGGCGGCATCGATCACCGCATTTTGCCGGGACAGCCCGTGATCGTACATGGCCGGGAGGATCTGCCCGGGCAGGTGGTTCAACCACCAGCGCACTTGCTGCCCGAATCGGCCGGAACCGGTCCGGTCGCGATGGAATATCTGCTGGTGGATGTGGGCTTAAGGCCTGCTGAAGTTTCCGAGAAGGTACGCGTGGGTGATCTGGTATCCTACGCCCAGGCGCCGCTTGAACTGACCGGCGAGGCACTGGCAGGACACACCCTCGATAACCGCGTTTCCGTTGCCGCAGCCACAATCTGTCTGGACGAACTCCAGACCCGGCTGCATGACTGGGACGTCTGGGCTGTGGCTTCCGTGCAGGAAGAGGAAACTTTGGGCGGGGCATTTACTTCGCCTTTTGAAATCCGGCCGGATATCGCGATTGTGGTGGATGTCTGTTTTGCCAAGGGGCCGGGCGCCAGTGACTGGCGGAATTTACCCTTGGGCGGCGGTGTTGGCCTTGGATGGGGTCCGAATATCCATCCGGCGCTGTATAAAGCTTTTGAAGCCAAGGCCAAAGCCCTCGAGATTCCCACCAGCCAGGACCTGATGCCGAAAATGTCCGGTACGGACGCCATGGCCGTGCAGATCGTGGCGGATGGCATCCCGACCGCTGTATTGGGCATCCCGCTGCGGTATATGCACACGCCGGTGGAAACGGTGTCCCTCAAGGACGTCCGCCGGGTGGGACGATTGATGGCCGAATTCATTGCAGACCTCAAACCGGATGCAATGGATAAGATTAATTGGGAAGAGTGATCCATGACCAAGAAACTTGAAATTTCCGCTGGAAAGGCGCCGGAAATCGGCCCCGACCAGTTTGCTTTATTGGAAAAACTGACTAACGCCAATGCCGTTTCGGGCGACGAACATGAAGTGCGCCAGATCGTTCTTGATGAAATCAAGCTGATTGCCGATTACGTGAAAGTGGACGCGATGGGCAATGTGCTGGCGACCAAGTTTGGGCGCGGTGAAAACCGGGTGCGGGTAATGCTGGCTTCTCATATGGATGAGATCGGCTTCATGATTGTCAAGAAACACGATGACGGCCTGTTTGAGTTTGAACGGGTGGGCGGGATTGATGAACGCCAACTGCCCGGCAAGGCTGTGCTGGTGGGGCGTGATCATTTGCCTGGTGTGATCGGCACGAAACCGATCCACATGACCACCCACAGTGAACGCGAACAGATGATTGAAGTCGGCTCGCTGCGGATTGACCTTGGTCCTGAGATAGGCGATAAGGTCAAACCGGGCGATTGGGCGACCTTCGCCACCCGGTTTGAGATCCTCGGCCCCAGCATCCGCGCCAAAGCCCTGGATGACCGGCTGGGCGTGGCAACCTTGATCGAACTACTCAAGCATGCTCCGGATAATATTGACCTGCTGGTGGCTTTTACCGTTCAGGAAGAAGTCGGCCTGCGCGGAGCCAGGGTGGCGGCCTATCAATTTGACCCTGAGATGGCGATTGCGGTGGATTCCACGCCGGCCAATGACCTGCCGAATTGGGATAAGGACATTGAGAATTCCCGTTACAATACCCGCCTGGATGCCGGCCCGGCCATCTATGTGATGGATGGCGCCACGATTGGCGACCAGCGTCTGATTCATTTGTTGGCGGACACGGCCGAAGAAAACGGAATTCCCTATCAGATCCGCCAGCCCGGTCCCGGTGGGACGGATGCAGGTGTGATCCACAAGGTCCGCGCCGGGGTACCCAGCGTGTCTGTTTCAGTGCCCTCCCGTTATGCTCATTCAGCGGCGGGGCTGGCCCGAATTGACGATTGGGCCAATACAGTGAAACTCTTGCACATGGCGTTGAGCCAGGTTTCGCCTGAGCTTTTAGCCGTTGAACGCCGTGATTGACCGGCGGATTGAATCACTTATCTGACAATTCTTTAGGAGACTCTTGATGAAATCCTTGATCCAGAAACTTGTTGAAATCCCCGGTCCTTCCGGGTTTGAATATGAAATCCGGGATGCCGTTCGCGAAGCGATTGGCGACGCAGCGGATTCGATCCGCGTGGACGCCCTCGGCAATCTGATTGCCGTCAAAGGCAAGAAAGCGGCAGGTGGCAAGCGTGTGATGGTCTCGGCCCATATTGATGAGATCGGCTTGATGGTGACTCATGTGGAAGAAGATGGATTCGCGCGGGTGACCAATATTGGCGGCGTCAATCCACTGACCTGCATCGGTGGCCGCGTGCTTTTCATGAACGGCGCGCGGGGCGTGATCGGCGTCAGCGCCATCAAGGGCGACAGCCGTCCAAAGATCACCGACCTGTTTGTGGATGTCGGCGCGACCAGTAAAGCGGATTGCCCTGTGAGTGTGGGTGATGTCTGCGGTTTTGAGCGCCCCTTCCTCGATTTAGGAAAACGGATGATCGCCAAGTCAATGGATGACCGGATCGCAGCCGCAATTGCGATTGAAGCCCTCAGACGGCTGGATTCCACGCCCAATGAGGTCCATTTTGTGTTCAGCACCCAGGAAGAAGTCGGCATCCGCGGCGCGACCACGGCCGCTTATGGCGTGGACCCGGAAGTAGGTTTTGCGGTGGATGTGACCTCGAGCGGTGATACACCCAATGTCATGCCCCGGATGGCCACAAAGTTGGGCGCCGGACCTGCGATTAAGGTCAAAGATGCCTCCTTCATTGCCGATCCCCGATTGGTGGATTGGATGGTCAAGCAGGCAGAAGCAGCCGGGATTCCCTATCAGATGGAAGTCCTGATCGCCGGCGGCACGGATGGCCGCGCCATTCAGATGACCCGGGCCGGTGTGCCTGCGGGCTGCATCTCAATAGTCTGCCGCTATATCCATTCACCTTCCGAGATGGTGGATACGGATGACGTTGAAAATTCGGTGAAGCTTCTGGTAAAACTTTTGAGCGAACCGATTGTGCTGGATTAACCAGCGGACGGAGATCGGCTTTTGAAGAAAATCAAGCTATTACTGGGGCTGGGACTGATCCTGATGATGCTGCTTTCGGCATGTCAGGGGATCACCCTTGATATTCCCTGGCTTTCTCAACCGACGGCCACACCTACTCTGCAAGCCGGGATTGGTAATGAAGCCACACCCACACCGGATGCCGAAGCGACTGCTGAAGCAACCGTGGAACCTGTGACCTCGCTGACCCTGTGGGTGCCGCCTGAGATGGACCCTGAATCAGGGACGGAAGCAAGCCTGATCCTGAATGAACGGCTGTTGCTTTTTTCCGGCATGCATGGCGGGTTGGAAGTTATTGTGCGCGTGAAGGACGCCAGCGGCACCGGTGGATTACTGGATGCCCTGACGGCCACCAGCGAAGCAGCCCCCGACGCGTTACCGGATCTGATAGCCCTGACCCGCACCGATCTGGAAACAGCCGCATTGAAAGATTTGATCTTTTCTCTGGATGGGTTAACGGATATTCCAGATAATGCGGATTGGTTTAATTTCACCCATGAGATGGCTTTGCTGCAAGGCAGCACCTTTGGTCTGCCATTTGCGGCGGATGCAATCGTCCTGACCTATCGGTCAGCCAGTCTGGATACCTTGCCCGCGACCTGGAATGAACTGCTGGACGGAGATATCTCACTGGCATTCCCTGCGGACAGCAATGATGCTCTCCTCACTCTGGCCCTTTATCAGGCGCAGGGCGGTTTGATTCAGGATAACCAACGGCGGCCGGTTCTGGAAGCGGAACCGCTGACAACTGTTTTCGAACTTTATCAAACGGGTGCGAAATCCGGCGTTCTGCCGCCCTGGCTGAACCAGATCCAAACCCTGGGGCAGGCCTGGTCGGCTTTCCGCGAGGGTCAGGCCAATATGGCGATCACCTGGGCGTCGAATTTTCTGAAGGAACTCCCGGCGGATACCACCCTGGCGCCTTTACTGCCGATGGCGGCGGGAAGCGTGACTTTGGGGACCGGGATGAGCTGGGCGCTGGCCACACCGGACGAAACCCGGCAGGAGCTGGCTGTTGAACTGGCTGAATTTCTGGTGGAGCCGCAGTTTATGGCGGAATGGACATCCGCTGCCGGCTATTTGCCGACCCGCCCTTCAGCTTTGGAGAGCTGGGAAGACCCGGCCTTGGGCAGTGTTTTGGGACAGATTGGCTCGATTAGCCGCCTGGTTCCCTCCAATGATATAATCACCAGCTTAGGACCGCTATTGCAGGAAGGCACACGCCAGGTCCTGCAGGGCATGATGCCCCCGGATCAGGCTGCTCAGACAGCGGTTGACAGTCTGGAGGAATAAAGATGGCAATGGATGAACTTGAACCCCAAACCAAGAAACCTGGCATCGGGCCGCAATGGATTTTGCTGGCTTTGGTGGTTGGGGTGATGATCATCACCAGTGTGGCTTTCATGCAGCCCATTTCCAAGGGAAATGCCGCGCCGACGCCGACTTCCGATTTGGCAGGTTACGTTGTGGGGGATGTCACGGCCGAAAACGCTGCGCCAACCCCTTCGGTGACGCCGACCGAGCCGCCCTCCGCTGAAGAAGTCGGATATACCGATGGAATTATCCTCTGCAGTTCGGTTTTGGTGCTGATCCTGTTGGTGGGCACCTTGCGGGAAACACTGCGCCGGAGGAATTTGCCGGGAGGTCGTGATGAGTGATCGTTTGGATCAATTTGAGGCCTATCGCCAACGGATGAATAACCGGATCACCGAATTGGATCACCTGGGGATCAAGCGGTTCTTCAATCTGGACACCCGGGCCTATGACGATGGCGCGCTGGATGCCAAAACCAAGGAATTGCTGGGATTGGTGGCTTCAATGGTCCTGCGCTGCAATGACTGCATTGATTACCATATCCTGCAGTGCGTGGATGCCGGTTGGACGGACGAGGAATTGTATGACGCCTTCAACGTAGCCCTGATCGTGGGCGGCAGCATCGTGATTCCTCATTTACGTCATGCCGTTGAGTCACTGGATATGGCTCGTGAACGATAATCCAGTTTTCAAGAAAAATTAAACGCCCCTTATGGGGCGTTTTTTTGTTTCTATCTGGTGGGGAAGCTGTCTGTTAGGCAGGCCGATAATGGGGAAGTATTAAATATCACCTCATCCGGCGCTTCGCGCCAC
>CAYUSC010000050.1:3641-5718 GCA_964447265.1 uncultured Candidatus Brevefilum sp. | reverse complement strand
GCAGGCCGATAATGGGGAAGTATTAAATATCACCTCATCCGGCGCTTCGCGCCACCTTCCCCTCAAGGGGAAGGCAAAGGAATTTGTCAGATATGTTGCGCGGCACGTGATCTACGGATTTTTTTCGGCTTCCCCCTGGTGGGGAAGTTGTCTGTTAGGCAGGCCGATAATGGGGAAGTATTAAATATCACCTCATCCGGCGCTTCGCGCCACTTTCCCCTCAAGGGGAAGGCAAAAAAGTGGATGTGTCCGGGTGCTATAGCAGCACGGGACCTGTGTTGTTTATTTGGGTTCCCCCTGGTGGGGAAGCTGTCTGCGGAGCAGACTGATGAGGGGGGAAGTAATCTGGATGAGAAATTTCACCTCATCCGGTGCTGTATCACTCTGTTCTGTGAGGGGGAGTAAAAGAACTGCCGAAAGGGTAACCAAAAAAGGCGGGCACAAGGCCCGCCCCTACGAATTAATTATTTAATCGAACATTGTCATGCGTGCTGTGCGGCACGCAACCTGCAAATTTATATGCTGAAATCTTCACCGATCCAGTTGCCGTTCGCGTCCGTTTCAATCCGGTCCGCTTCTTCCACATGCAAGGTGTCTTCCAGCCGGTCGAGTCGGGCCAGCACCTGGCGCATTGCGTCGCCGAGGGTGTCGGGCAGACGGTCATGGTGCAGGTCAATCGGTTCTTCAGCGCCTTTGTGGCTGCGTTTGACAATCTGGCCGGGCACGCCCACCACCACCGAATCCGGCGGGACGGGTTTGACAACCACTGCGTTCGCGCCGATCCGGCTGCCCGCGCCGATCTCGATTGCACCGAGGATCTTGGCTCCCGCGCCGACCACCACGTTATGTCCCAGGGTGGGGTGGCGTTTGCCTTTTTCCAGGCTGACGCCTCCCAGGGTCACGCCGTGATAAAGGGTGACTTCGTTGCCGATTTCGGCCGTTTCACCGATCACCACGCCCATCCCATGATCAATGAAGACCCGGCGGCCGATCTTTGCGCCGGGATGGATCTCGACGCCGGTGAACCAACGGGCGGCCTGTGAAAGCCAGCGAGCCGGGAAATAGGCTTTATGGGTCCAGAGCCAGTGGCTGACCCGATAGGTCCAGATGGCGTGCAGACCGGCGTAGTTAAACAGTACCTCCGCCCAGTTTCGGGCCGCGGGGTCCCGGTGCAGGGCGCAACGGATATCTTCCACGATCATTTTAAACAATCCGATCTCCTTATCTGCATTTGCCCGGACCGATCGGGGGTATTCCAGCATGGTTGTGTCTGTCATGGTGTTCCTCCTGTGGGCCTGGGTTAATCCCGGATGTCATCAAACAGCGCTGTGCTGAGATAGCGTTCGGCAAAGGAGGGGATGATCACGACGATCAACTTGCCCTTGTTTTCCGGCCTTTTCGCCACCTGCAGCGCCGCCCAGGCAGCCGCGCCGGAGGAAATCCCAACCGGCAACCCTTCCTGAGACGCCAGCGCGCGGGCTGTGGCAAAGGCATCCTCACCGGTCACCTCAACGATTTCATCATAGATGGTAGTGTTGAGGATCTCGGGGATGAAGCCCGCCCCGATGCCCATCAGGGGATGAGGACCTTTTTCGCCACCCGCCAAAACGGGGGAGGCGGCCGGTTCCACCGCGACCACCCGGATATTGGGGTTATGGGCTTTTAGGCCCTCGCCCACACCGGTGATCGTGCCGCCGGTGCCGACGCCCGCAACCAGGATATCGATTTTGCCATCGGTGTCGCGCCAGATCTCTTCGGCGGTCGTGTGGCGGTGGATTTCCGGATTGGCCGGGTTGGCGAATTGATTGGGCATGTAGTAGCGCGGGTCGGAGGCGACCAGTTCGTTGGCCTTGTCAATCGCGCCCTGCATCCCTTTTTCAGCAGGGGTAAGGATCAATTCCGCACCGAATACTTTCATCATCATCTTGCGTTCATAGCTGACCTTCTCGGGCATGATGATCACGCAATGGTAACCGCGAGCGGCGGCTGTCATTGCCAGGGCGATGCCTGTGTTGCCGCTGGTTGGCTCCACAATGATGCTGTCGGGTTTGAGCAGCCCGGCTTTCTCGGCTGCATC
>CAYUSC010000050.1:0-3541 GCA_964447265.1 uncultured Candidatus Brevefilum sp. | reverse complement strand
ATGTGCGGGGCTGTCCGCCGCCCAGATCGACTGGTTGAATGATTTCTCAGTAGAACGTCCGGACGGTGACTAGCGACCCCGCCTCAGACACAAGCAATTAAACATAACGTACTCCTAATATGACAATTATTATCATAATTATAACGAAAATCGGAGAAGAGTCAAGTATAGATGTTTCTTCGTTTGGTTATGGAAACGAACTATCGAACCGAGCAATTCCCCGTTCTCCAAGCCAATCTTCACCTGGCCGTTCGGCTAGTTCATGGCTGAATCAGGCTCCAGGGTGTTCCAATCGCCAGCAGCCTAAGATATAATGGACGCCGAATTGAATTCAAGGAGATGTTTTGTGAACAAAAGAATCCAGAAATGCGTTGAACTGATCAAAGCCAATGACCTGACCGGCGTGGTGTTGAACCCCGGCCAGAGCTTGACCTATCTTTCCGGGCTGCATTTCCATTTGATGGAACGGCCCACTGTGTTGATCATCACCCGTGAGGGCGAGACGGCTGTCATCCTGCCTGCACTTGAAAAAGGCAAGCTGACCGGTGACGCCGCTGCTTTCCAGTCCTTTACTTATGATGATGACCCTGGAAGTTGGCATACGGCTTTTGAACAGGTTGCCTCAGCGCTGAAACTGGAAACCGGCCGGGTGGGTTTGGAACCGGAACACCTGCGTTTCCTTGAACTGCAATACCTGAACGCCGCTTTCATGGGAGTGGATTTTGTCGATGGTACCGAAGTCTTTCGCGCCTTGCGCCTGAATAAGGATGACGAGGAAGTCGCTAAAATGCGCCATGCGGCCATGATCGCCCAGGACGCTCTTTTGGCCACCCTGCGAACCCTGCATGCTGGGATCACCGAGAAGATGGTCGCCAACGATCTGATTATCAACCTGCTGCGTGCAGGTTCCGACCCAAATCTGCCCTTTGAGCCAATTGTGGCATTTGGCGAGAACAGCGCCAATCCCCACGCGGTTCCTAGTAACCGCAGCTTAACGCCAGGCGACCTGATTCTGGTCGATTGGGGCGCTTCTTTCGACGGCTATCTTTCCGATATCACCCGCACCTTCACATTTGGTGAGGTGGATGACGAACTGCGTCAGATCGGCGAGGTCGTCCGCCAGGCCAATCAGGCCGGGCGGGATGCCGGCGCGGCCGGATTGGCTGCCGGGGTTGTGGACCGGGCTGCACGGACGGTGATTGAAGAAGCGGGTTATGGCCCCAATTTCTTCCATCGCACCGGGCACGGCCTGGGGATGGAACCCCATGAAGCGCCGTATATTTATGCTGAAAACGATCAGATCCTCACCCCCGGGATGACCTTCACGGTCGAGCCGGGGATCTACCTGCCCGGTAAGGGCGGCGTCCGAATTGAGGACGATGTGGTCGTGACTGCGGATGGCCTGCAATCCCTGACGGACTTGCCCCGCGAAGTATTACCCATTGAAGATTTCATCGATTAAAAGGTAAGTTCCATGTCTCGTGATTTAAAGGTTGTGTCGGCCGCCATGCTCACCTGGGGGCTTGGCGAAGGCATGTTTTATATTTTCCAGCCGCTTTATATTCAACAATTTGGGGCAGACCCGATCCTGATCGGGACCATCCTGGGCATCAGCGGTTTGGTGATGGCGCTCGGGCAGGTTCCTGCCGGGTTATTGGCAGACAAGATCGGTCGCCGGCCTCTGATGTGGTTCTCTTGGATCAGCGGGGTGGTGGCGGCCTGGATTATGGCGCTGGCCCCGTCACTGACCATGTATGTGGTCGGGATGCTGCTCTATAGCATCACTTCTTCCGTGATGGCTCCGCTCAATACCTATGTGCAGGGCGCTCGGGGCAAGTGGACGGTTGGCCGGGCGGTCAGTTTCGTTTCCGCTTCCTATAATATCGGCGGGATTATCGGCCCCCTCGCCGGTGGGTTGATCGGTGAGAACTTCAACCTGCGGACGGTGTATTACGTTTCCGGCGTGATCTTCACTATTTCCTCTTTGATCATCCTGATGGCAGGCGATCAAAAAGTTTTGGCCCATCCCAAACGCAAAGGCGAGGGTCACCTCCTGCAGAACCGCCAGTTCCTGGGCATGCTGGTCATGATCCTGTTTGTGATGACGGCCGTAATGCTGCCGCAGCCGCTGGCCGCCAATTTCCTGCAAAATCAGCGGGGAATTTCGCTCAGCAGTATTGGACAACTGGGTTCGTTGGGCGCTTTGGGCAGTGTGATCATGATGCTTTTGTTGGGACATATGCAATCGGGTGTGGCAATGTTGATCGGCCAGGTGGCGTTGATGGGGTACTCGGCGCTGCTTTGGAAGGGAACCGGGCTGATCTGGTATGGTCTGGGGTATCTCTTCCTGGGCGGCTACCGCCTGACCCGGGCGATGACCGTGGCGCTGGTGCGGCCCGTTGTGCGGGAGCGGGAGGTCGGCCTGGCTTTTGGCCTGGTGGAATCGCTTAACTCCCTGGCAACGGTGATCGCGCCGGTTTTGGCCGGTGTGCTCTATGACTGGAAACCAATCTCGATCTTCCCTGCCAGCCTGATCGTCCTCGGCGTGACCTTTGTGCTCAGTCTGCGTTATACTCATCGGAAGGGGTACCATCGTCCCATGATTGTGGAGATGGAACCGGCTTTGGAGAAGGAAATAACGAGTGAACCTTGAGATCGTCCGACTGACATTGGGACCATTGCCCAATAATGTCTATTTACTGGGGGATCGGGATAGCGGCGATGCGGTGGTGATTGACCCCAGTTACGACAGCCATAAGGTGCTGACGAGGGTTGAATCGCTGGGGTGGACACTGCGCCAGATCTGGCTGACCCACGCCCATTTTGACCATATCGCCGGAGCGGCGGAACTGGCCGCAGCTTTTGACCCGCCTCTGCCGATTGGTTTGAACGTTCGGGAATTGGATTGGTATCACAATGAGG
This sequence comes from uncultured Candidatus Brevefilum sp., assembly GCA_964447265.1. Taxonomy (GTDB): domain Bacteria; phylum Chloroflexota; class Anaerolineae; order Anaerolineales; family Anaerolineaceae; genus Brevifilum. The sequence goes on along the minus strand of CAYUSC010000050.1, from coordinate 619 downwards.
GCGGGGCAGGGATGTTTGGCCTTTCCATCCAGCAGCCGCCCGAGCCATCAATCCTGTTTGAGCAAGGCATGCAGTTGAGTTTGGAGCCGGGTGGGGAAACAGCCGCGGAGGTGCTTTTGGCCCCCGGTCACAGCCTCGGGCATGTGATGTTCTACTGCGCCGATTTGGACGCGCTGATCTGTGGAGATGTCATCTTCCGGGAAGGCATCGGTCGGACGGACCTTGAGGGGGGTAATATGGCGGAGTTGGTGAAGTCCATCCGCGAGAAGGTGTTCACGCTGCCGGATGAGACCCGCCTTCTGCCCGGTCACGGCCCGGAGAGCACCGTGGGGCACGAGAAGGAATTTAATCCGTTTCTATAAATTTTGAGATTGCTTCGTACGGCGCTTAGCACCCCCCTTGCAATGACAAGAAAATATATTTGTCATTGCGAGCGTAGCGAAGCAATCTGAAAATGAGTCAGGTTGCTGATTTTGATTTTTGAGATTGCTTCGTGCGGTGCTTTGCACCTCCCTCGCAATGACAAGAAAATATACCTGTCATTGCGACGGAGCCGTAGGCGGAGGAAGCAATCTGATAGTGTGGCAAGTTACTGAGTTGGACTTCTGAGATTGCTTCG
>CAYUSC010000049.1:5476-18338 GCA_964447265.1 uncultured Candidatus Brevefilum sp. | reverse complement strand
GAGCCTGAGTGAAAAACGTTCCGAAACCAGGAAAATCTCTCATAACCCGGAGGTCCTTGGTTCGAATCCAAGCCCCGCTACTCAAAAAACCGTCGTCCAATGGCGACGGTTTTTTTGTTAACTACGAGTGGCTGCTGAAACGGCTCCAGGCCTATTCAGGAATGGCAAAATCCGGCACTTGATTATAGCTTCCAATCAAGGACTCGCCGCCATTCTCCGGTTGAACCTCATATTTGGTCAATTGAGTAGGATCCGCACCCTGGCCCACCAGCGCCTGGTCATAAGCCTCCCAAAATGACAGCATAAAGTCACGATTGTCACCCTCAATGGCAGTTATCACCTGATCCGCTATGGATACATGCAGGATGAACTTTGCCGGTTTGACATTCGGATAGTGCGCTTCGGCATAAGCTCTGATTTGTTCTTCGCTATCAGGTTGCCCCAGGAGCAATCCTAAATCGGCAAACCGGACAGCCCCGGAGAGCAAGTACCAGCTCGGTGGCTCCAATAAATAAATCGCTTCCCCATTCTCCAGACTTTGAAATTCCGCGTTTATCCCAAATTCGGTAATCGCCTGCACGGCATCGCCCAGAAGCATCTCCACAGGTTGTATCCCAAGGTCTTCTCTAGAGATGGTTCCATCTTCATTTACATTCACAAACGTGGTTGCGCCATCGTTTTCAAGTAGATAATATTCTTCATCATAAAAAGCGGACTGAGGGCTGAAGCGATACTCAGAATGAACATGCATTTTGGTCTCAGGGCTGCGAATCAGGTCGTAAGTGGAATTAAACTCACCATAGACGGACAAGACTGTTCCATCGGCAGCAATTGATTGGTATGAAGTGATATCGTGGGTTGTTATCCTTAGACTGGAAGCGGTCAGAAAATTTTGCAGCGCCTGCTCCAACAACTCCTGCGGATCAAAGACCTCTGCAGCAGGTGTCATGATCAACTGCAAAATTGCTGTTGGCGTTGATTCGATGCCATTAGTAGGACGAACGTCAGCCTTTTCACCGCATCCGGAAAGTAGAATAGCCAAGACTATCAGCAAAATAAAGTGATAGACGTAACTGCGCTTCATCAGTCTCTTATTCTCTACAAGATTAAATCCATCTATTAACCCAGGATAAATCTACAACTGCCCAAAAAACTTAATTTCCAATAACTCGCAAAGGGCATGATAGATCGGCAAATGCAGTTCCTGAACCTCAGGTGTATTCACCCTCGGCACCTTAATACAAATGTCGCAAAGGCTTGCCAACTTCCCGCCATTTGAATTGGTCAATCCAATCGTCCGCATATTCATCACCGATGCAATCTTTACCGCATTGATCACATTCAGGGAATTGCCGGAGGTGCTCAGCGCGATTAATACATCTCCGGGCTGTCCGTAACCATAAACCTGCTGAGCATAGACCATATCCGCAGCCACGTCATTAGCATAAGCGGAAATCAGGGCGCTCTGGCTGACAAGTGAGATGGCGGGTAAAGCTCCCTGTAAATGTTTCGCTAAATAGCTCGCATCATCAGGGTATTTATTTTCGAGGGCTTGTTCGAACGAACCTGGAACCGGCCGCTCCAGCGAGAAAGCCTTCATCAATTCACCGACAATATGCTCGCTATCGGAAGCGCTGCCTCCATTACCGCAAACCAAAACCTTCTTTTTCGCTGAATAACCCTCAATTAATATATCAACTGCCTGGTTGATTTCATTTTGAACTGTCACGAGTTCCGGATAACGACTAATTAATTTTGCAATGGGATCCATGGCGGATTATCCTGTCTTTTTTAGTATCTAAAATATGATAAGTGGGTCTAGTCAGAGACCAGTATAATGACTCGCCCCCCTCGCGTCAACCAGAATAATTTGTAATAATCGATAATTGCACTATTCACTCTCGATTTCTCAGCAAGATGAACGCCATCAGGGATTTTCCGTGCCTTTTGCACCAGCTCAAGATGTCTTGTACAACGTTTTACTCTCAATCATTCAACCAGCACAATTGTTTTATCTGTTCGCTGTGAATTTTTCATTTGAATGAGGGTAAATTCCAAGTAATTCTCATTTTTCGACCAAAATGGCCTTGACGAAGCCTTCCCTTTTATGTAATAATTTATGTAAATCATTGTTTTAATAAGCAGTCAGTTCTTATCCTGAGAAAGTTATTATGATCACAATTAAGGAAATTGCCAAAGCCGCTGGGGTCTCCCCTTCAACGGTATCAAATGCACTCAATGGAAAGCCCAACGTCAGTGAAAAGGTTCGGGAGAGGATCTTCGCTCTATGCGAAGGTCTGAATTACCAGCCGAACCCAGCCAGTAAAGGCTTGAAATCCGGCAAGAGCAAAACCCTCCTTTTTGTTTTCAGCGATTTTGACCGGCAATTTTATCTTCAAATCATTAAGGGAATTAACCAATACACCAATTTGCGGGGCTATGATCTCTTGGTGTGTTCTGCCAAATCCTGCGCAAAATTCATGCATCCCAGCATCACCTGCGGGTCCATCATCCTCGATCGACGTGTGCATGATCAGCTAATCCTGCAGAAAGCCTCCGTGGACTATCCGATTATTTCGTTGGATCGCCCGCTCAATCATGAGGGAGCGAAGAGCATCCTTTTGGATAATTACTCCGTCATGACTGAGCTCATCGAAGGCCTATATCAACGTGGATACCGTAAATTCGCCTATTTGGCCGGGGTTGAAACAACCCTGGACAATATGGAGCGTTACAGCGCAATGATGGATGTCCTCTCCGCACACGGGATTAAAATACCACCAGAATATCATCTCCATGGTGATTATACGGAACAGAGCGGTTACCAGGCTGCTAAAATCCTGCTTCTCTCCAAGAAGTTACCTGAAATTGTCATTTCAGCCAATGATGACATGGCCTTTGGCATGATTGATGCCTTCCAGGAGAGCGGCCTCCGCGTGCCGGAGGATATTGCCGTCACCGGCTTTGATGATGAAAAACCCGCGGAAGCGCTGGGACTGACCACCATCTCCGTTCCGAATTTTGAAAGGGGCTATCTGGCCACCCAGCATTTAATCAATTGCATTGATGGCGAAGGCGATTTCACACCTGTCACCATCAACGCTTCAGTAGCCTGGCGAAGCGGAACTGTCCAAAGTGCTTTGGAACCCAGCTAATTAATGATTGCTAACTAATTGTAGCTTGTTCAAAGCAAGCACTTCCGATTAACAATTCCAATTTAATAATGCGATTTCCCTGTTGAAACAAAATAATCCCTCTGCTATCTTGCAGTAGATTCACAATTGATTAATTTTCTATGAAATTTTGCATTAATAAAAAGTAAAATCGTGTATAATGGTTTTTGTTACGTCATCGTTTAATTATCTATTAATTTAATAATTGGAGGGATAATGGCCTTTTCCAGAGAAGAGAAACATGGTCGCGCTCGTCATAATCTTGCCACCAATTTATTCATAATTTGTATTTTTCTGATTACTGCTTTTATCCCTATTTCGCCATTAACCGTCTCCGACGTTAATGCCGCCAATCTGAACCTGCCCCCCGAGACCTATTATGCCGGAACGGATACCGGTCTTCGTTATGACGATAATTATTCGTCGGCTTTCGATATTGGTTTCAGTTTTACCTTTTTCGGGAATACCTACACCCAATTTCAAGCCACGACCAATGGTCTGATTTATTTCGGTGGTGGTAGTTATTACGAATATTCAAACAGCGCGATCCCCAGCACTGGTACGCCAAACAATGCCATTTACGCATTCTGGGATGACCTGTATTCCTATGATGACACCCAGTTAGTGCTCTATCGCACCATTGGAAATGTCGGCAGCCGGGAGTTGATCGTCCAATGGACCAATTATGGCTACTATAACTCCGACCTTCCGATGGGAACCTTCCAGATAATTCTATATGAAGGCTCCAATAACATCCGCCTTCAATACCGGCAACTCTTAACGGCCACTCGCTCTTATGGACAATCCGCAACAATTGGCCTTGAAAACCTGGGCGGTACTGCTGCCGTCCAATACTCGAATAACACTGAAAGCCTGGACCCTGAACAGTCCATCCTTTTCACCCCCAACGGAGCTTCTTACACCTACAACGATGGCGCAGCCTACGAGGGTGTTTACCTCTATAATGACAACCCTCCACCGAACGTTCCTGAACTGGTTTCACCGGCCAATGGCTCCGCAGGTGTTTCAACTTCACCAACCTTCTCCTGGAATGCCGCTACAGGCGCGACCACCTATAACCTGGTCGTTTCCACTAACTCCAATCTCTCCTCCCCCATCATCAACCAAACCGGGTTGACCAGCACTTCTTATTCAGGCAGTGGTTTATCGGTTGGTCCCAGATACTATTGGGGCATCGAAGCCGTGAACAGTTACGGCAGCACCTGGTCAAGCATCTGGAATTTTACGACGGCGGCAGGCAACTCGGCCCCGAACGACATTGCCCTCAGCAACAACATTGTCAGCCAGGGCCTGCCCTCCGGCACAACGGTAGGCACTCTGTCCTCATCTGACCCTGACGCCGGTGATACCCACACGTACATTCTCGTATCTGGCGCAGGAAGCTCAGATAACGCCAGTTTCTCCATCTCCGGCACCACGCTGCTGACAGCCGCCAGCCTCACCCCGCGCGATTACACCATCCGGATCCGATCGACGGACAATGGTGGGCTTTATTATGAAGAAGCATTCATCATCACCGTCACTGAACCCAATGTCGCGCCGACGGATATCGGTCTTGATCCTGTCAGCCTTGCTGAAAATGTTTCTGCAAACTACTCATTTGGCACCTTCTCAACGACGGATGCAAATTCCAGCGATTCCTTTACCTATACATTTGTTTCAGGCACAGGAGATACCGATAACGGCGCTTTCTCAATTTCCGGTTCTTCCCTTTCCATCATCAACCGACCTGATTACGAAACAAAGGCCAGCTACGCCATTCGCGTCCGGTCAACGGATTTGGGCGGCTTATTCACTGAAAAGCAATTCACAATCTATATCATGGATATGGATGATGACACAACAACAACGATCACATCGGATACGCCCGATCCAACCGTGGTTGGACAGCCTTACACCGTCTCCGTAACCGTAGCGCCGGCTTATGGGGCTGGCACACCCACAGGATCGGTCTATATTGATGATGGGATAGATAGCTGTTCAGCCACCCTGATCTCTGGTTCCGGCAGCTGCGTAATTACCTCAACAACTTCAGGCACAAAGACCCTCAACGCGGACTATTCAGGTGCAACGGGTTGGAACAGATCCTCCGATACAGATACACATGTGGTCAACAAAGCGGATACAACAACCACAATTACTTCCATTTCACCTGAGCCATCAGAAATGGGTGACGACTATACAATTTACCTGAGTGTGGTTGCCAACGCCCCCAGCACAAACCCTGTCACAGGCGTCACGGTCCAGGTAGTCGTCGGCACAATCACGTATAACGTTCCCATAACGAATGGTCAGGGCAGCTTGATTGTTAATGGGCCACAAATTGGAACCGTCACCATTATTGCGAATTTCCTGGGTGATTCCAATCATTTCAACCCATCTTCTGACACGGAAAACCATGAGGTAGAGGATACCACCTCACCTGATGTCCAGATTATGCAAGCCACCGCGCAGGATGATCCCACGAACCTTAGCCCGATTCAATTCGATGTTTATTTTACTGAATCTGTTACCGGTTTCGACGGGAGTGATGTCAGTTTCACCGGCAGTACTGCACCGGGCACTCTGGTCGCCGCAGTAACAGGATCAGGAGATACTTATTTGGTTTCTGTTACCGGGATGACAGGCAGCGGAACAGTAATTCCAACAATTCCGGCTAATAGCGCGGTTGATGCTTCCAATAACGGCAACACTGTTTCATTTAGCAATGATAATTCCATCACCTATGACATCACTGATCCCACAGTAACAATCAACCAGGCAGCCAGCCAGGATGACCCAACCAATCAAAGCCCCATCCTCTTTGATGTGACTTTCAGCGAAAGCGTCACAAGCCTAACTGGCAGTGATATCAGCTTCGCGGGGAGCACAGCCCCCGGGACTCTGGTTGCCGCGATTAGCGGCTCGGGCACATCTTTTCAGGTCTCCGTCAGCGGCATGACCGGCTCCGGCAGTGTTGTCATCTCCCTCCCCGCCGACTCCGTTGTCGACCAGGCCGGGAATGGCAACGAAGCCTCAACCAATCCCGATAATTCGGTTGAATACGATGTGACAGCGCCAACGGTTACCATCAATCAGGGCTCAACTCAATCAGACCCAGCCAATTCATCACCCATTTTGTTTGATGTGATCTTTAGTGAACCCGTGACAGGCTTTACTGGCAGTGATGTTGATTTGAGCAGCAGCACAGCCCCCGGGACGCTCTCCGCCGCTGTAAGCGGTTCTGGCACTACATACCAGGTCTCAGTATCAGGAATGACGGACACCGGCCTGGTAATTGCCTCAGTGCCCGCTGATAGCGTTGTAGATGCAGCCAACAATAACAACGAAGCCTCAACAAGCACTGATAACACAGTGACCTATGATGTTACAGACCCAACGGTGACGATCGATCAGCATCCTACTCAAATCGATCCAACACGGTTTTCTCCAATTGTTTTCGAGGTCATCTTTGATGAGCCGGTCACAGGTTTTGACCCCGATGACATCGACTTCACGGGTAGTACAGCTCCCGGCACCCTTGCCGCCGCCATTGGCGGTACAGGCCCAACTTATCAGGTTCTGGTAAGCGGCATGACCGACAGCGGCCTCATCATCGTTTCCATCCCTGCCAATGCTGCTATGGATACTGCAGGAAATCAAAACGAAGCCTCCACCAGCACGGACAACAGCGTGATCTATGACGTCACACCACCGACCGTGACGATCAATCAGGGTTCATCACAGGCCGACCCCACCAATTCAGAGCCCATTGTGTTTGATGTCCAATTCAGCGAAGAGGTCATCGGTTTTGATGAGACCGATCTCATAGTCTCCGGTATGGTTAATCCTCCGGTGATTGTCATCAATGGGGCTGGCGACACTTACACTGTTGAAATCTCAGGGTTAAGCGATGGAGAGACTGTGACAGTGGATGTAAGCGAGAATTCAGTCGTGGACACCTCCGGAAATGAGAACAGCGCCTCCACCAGTACCGATAACATCGTAGAGTATGACATCACAGCCATTCAAATCATGGATGCCGGCGTTATTGGCTGGCCGGGTAATCAGATCATCGAACAGGATAAGAAATATCCCAGAAAGTTCAACGAAATTGAAATCAATTTCGACTCGGATGCTTACGATCCCGCCGGTGATGACGAATCGGATGACGTGACCAATCCGGACAACTATTTCTTGCTGCAACCCGGTGAAAATGGTGAGTTCGATGTGATGACTTGTACGGAAGCTCACGATCTTGAGACAAGCGGTCTGGATGATATCTCTATCCCTGTTGGGCCTGTCACTTATGAAAATAACTCTGGCAACGGCCCATTCATTGCCACCCTTGTTGTGAATGACGGCAAATACCTGCAATATGGTAAGTATCGACTGATGCTCTGCGGCTCGACTTCTATCACGGACCTCGCCGAGAATCCCCTCAATAACGGCGAAGATGTCATCCTGGACTTCACCCTGTACAAGATGCCTGATGAACTTCCGGTAACCGGTTTCAAGCAAGGGGGCGTCACCTTATTGCCCGAGCAGGTGCAAACTTCGGTGTATAGCAGTTCCGAGATGGTCCTCTCACTGCCGTCATTGGGCGTGAGCGCCGAGATCGTCGGTGTTCCCCTGGAAAGCGATGGCTGGAATACCGCCTGGCTGGGCAATGACGCCGGCTATCTGGAAGGCAGCGCTTTCCCCACGACGGAAGGCAACACGGTCATCACCGGCCATGTATGGACCTCCACCAACAAACCAGGGATCTTCCTCAACCTGAACACCTTGAAATATGGCGATGAGGTGAAGATTTATGCCTGGGGCAACGTTTACACTTACCAGGTGAGGAGCAATTTCCTGGTCAGTGACACTAACGTTACTTATGTGATGCAAAGTGAAGGTGCGGATTGGCTGACGTTGCTGACCTGCGACGGCTACGATCCTGTGACCGGCACTTACGCATACCGCAGAGTGATCCGGGCAGTCTTGATCAGCATCGATTAACTCCTGCCGTACGATTGATATAATAAGGCTTGTAACTTCAAGAGAGTTACAAGCCTTTATTATTACCATTTACCATCCAAAGAGAGAAATACCCTTGAGTAAAGAAAAAGGCTTGGCCCAAATTTCAGAAGAGATCATCAATCTGACTGCATCTCCCCTATATACCTACCGAATTGAAAACGGTTTTTTCTCTGTTCCGGGTGAAGGAAATCCGAACGCTGCGCTTCTCTTTATCGGTGAGGCGCCCGGTAAAACCGAGGCGCAATCAGGAAGGCCGTTTGTCGGCCGGGCCGGCAAAGACCTTGACGCGCTTCTTGATTCAAATGGACTTGAGCGCCGAGATGTGTTCATTACCAATATCGTCAAAGACCGTCCGCCAGGTAATCGCGCCCCCACCAAGACGGAGATCCTGCTCTACACTCCGTTCCTGATCCGCCAGATTGAGATCATTCAACCCAAAATAATCGCCACCCTCGGACGCTTCTCGATGGAATTCATCCTTCAACACTTCAAAGCTGCGTCTAGCGGCGAAACGATTGGCACCCTCCATGGAAAGCCGATAAGTGTATTCGCATCCTTTGGAGAGTTGATCGTTTTCCCGTTGTATCACCCAGCTGCTGTTTTCTATAACCGCAGGCTGGAACCTGAATTAGCTGCTGACTTTGCTAATTTGGTCTCCCTTCTATAAATCGCAATGGAAACTCCATTGGGGATTCGCCTTTTTGCTATTAATTTTTAATAATATTTTCTAATATATTCCCCATCTTGACCAAATTAAATTAAATTGTTACACTGAAAAAGTAAGTTTTTCCTACTTAGAAGGGAGTTTTAAATGGCTTATTCATTCACTAACTCAAAAGGCAAGAAATATTTCTTGCACCGCAAAACTGTTTCTTCAAAAACAGGTAAAGACAGGGAATTGTTCTTCTTCGCTGGCGATCTTCGCCCAGATTTTGCTGTCAATGAAGTACCGGCCGGCAAAAAGGTCGTGGAGCTGGATTCCGGCTTGCCCGTTTTAAAGAAAATCTAAAATAAATCAGCTTCAACGTTTCAAAATTGAATTAACAAATTAAAACACTGCCCGTTTTACGGGCAGTGTTTTGTTTTTTTCAGTAAACTGACTATTTTCGTTGTTTCCGGGTGGCAACATCAAACACAACTGCGGCCACAAGCACAGCGCCTCTCACCATATACTGAGTTGAAATATCAATCCCCATCAAGTTCATACCGTTCGTCAGGGACATCATCACTATTGCGCCGATCAGCGAACCGGTTACCTTACCGACCCCACCGGCTGAAGAAACACCGCCGACATAGGTTGCAGGCATAGAAGAACGGGTATCGCTTTTGGGTGGCCGTCTTAGAATTCAAAATAAACCTGAAAGCGGCTTATTTATTCAAGCTGAGATCCCTCATCCCCGAATTTAAGCTATACTTTGTAAGTCAATTCACTGTTTTCCCATCAGGTCATAATTTGCACACACAACACCGAAGCATCAAAGAATATATCCTTCGACCGCTGATTGCTGCAGGCATTGGGTTACTGGCAGGAGGTCTTTTTGTTCTTCTGACCGGCAATTCTCCTTTGGAGGCTCTTCAGGTTTTGCTAAAATCTGGTTTTGGTTGCAGCAGCAGTGATAACTGCGCAGTTCTGACCACCCTGCAATATGCCACGCCGTTGATCCTTGTCGGACTTTCGGCCGCGGTTGCTTTTCGGGTCGGAATCTTCAGCATTGGGCAGATGGGGCAAATGCTATTGGGTGCAGCAGCCGCAAACTGGATCGCCAGTCGGTTTACCCTGCCGATTGTCATTCACCCCCTGACAGCCCTGCTGGCAGCAATCCTCTTCGGGATGGCCTATGCGGTCCTGCCTGCAATCCTTAAATTGCATTTCAATATCAACGAAATTCTCTCAACTATTCTACTGAATTACATTGCTCTCTATTTAGTCGGCTTTATTCCTTCCGGTTTTGGTCATTGGATTCCCGAAAGCGCAAGGCTTCCCTCCCTGACGCCAACGTCCAAACTTAACTTAGGTTTTTTCATCGCCCTGGCTATCGTCTTTTTATCCCTTCTTTGGTTGTATCGAACTGCTTCAGGATACGAAACCCGTATGTCAGGCGACAACATGACCTTTGCTAAATTTGGCGGAGTTGATTCCATCCGAGCAATTTACACCGGCATGTTGATCTCAGGTGCGCTGGCCGGTTTAGCCGGAGGTATAGAAATTTTAGGTGTTCATTATCGGTTTGTTGATAATTTCACCAGTTCAGATGTCTTTGATGGTGTAATGGTCGCTCTCCTCGGTTCAGCCCATCCCATCGGAATCCTCTTTTCATCATTTATTTTGGGCGGTGTACGGCTAGCAGCGATGACCGGGCTCTCCATTCAAATGGGTATTCCCCGCTCCATTGGCGGAATGATGGTTTCCACGATGGTTATTATTATGAGCGCAGAAGGTGTCTACGCGAAGATAACGCAATTATTTAATAGTCTTCTTCACCGGTTTCACCAGATAGTTAAAAAAAGAAAACCGAGTTGAGAGGTTATCAACTCGGTTTTTCATTTCTATGAAATTATTACTGCTTATCCTTCACTGTCCTGCTTTGCAATAGCCAGCATCCCTTCCAGAGCTATTGTGATCATATCCAATTCGCCCTGAAGGTATTTCTCTTCGCCCCAGACCGGTTTGGTCTCATTGTTGGTCCCATCGGATGCGTATAAGGCTCCCGTGCGCAATCCCCGGAACTGCCCCACAATAAACAGAGTATCGCTTTCCATCTCAACGGAAACCAGACCGGCTTTCTTTAGCAAACCCGGCTCATAGAGTTCGCGAGGGCTGTAGAAGGCATCGCCGGCGATCCCTACCCCCACCGTATAAGGAATCTCAAGGCTTTCTGCCGTCTGCACCAGGGTCTCCAGGACCTCATATGTCGGCACGGCAGGAAATTCCAGGGGTAAATAGGCGTTAGCGGTGCCACCTTCCCGCACCGTCCCGGTGGCGATGATGATATCACCGGGTCCCTGATTATCCTGAAAAACGCCGCAGGAGCCCACCCGGACAAAGGTATCGGCGCCCAAATTGGCCAGTTCTTCCATGCAAATTGCGACTACCGGCCCGCCCATGCCCGTGCCGCAGGAGGTCATCAAGACACCTTTATAAGTTCCGGTGTAAACTACAATTCCGCGGTCATCAGCGACTTTTTTCATGTCATCAAATCGCTCGGCAATCCTTGCCGCCCGCCGTTGCGAACCGGGGCAAAGCACATAGCGGGACACCTCTTCAGGTTGACATTTTATATGGAATTCCATCGATCTCTCCTTTTCCAAATTTTAAAGCAAACCTCGGCGTTAACCGAGGTCTGCATTTTCTGTAAATTATTGCTCGAGCCCTTAGGCTCCGGCTTTTTCACCCTCATCATGCGTCTGCATCTCACGTGAGCTGAAATACTTGCGCTTATTGATCAAGGTGGCAATTTTGGTTCGTAGGGCAACCAGCACCAGGGCAATGATTGTCGCAATAAAGGGAAGTACCTGCACCAGGCTTGGCGGCAACTCCGTCACGTTTTGCAACCGAATTGCAGCCGCATCAGCAAACCCAAAGAATAAACCAGAGAAATACACGCCAATGGGATGATTGAAGCCGAACAGTGCGGCTGAAATACCCAGCCAACCCCTGCCGTTGCTCATGTTTCGGGTGAACAGGGTCAGGTGCCCAACGGACAGGAACGCCCCGCCCAGAGCTGCCAGTGCGCCACTGATCACCAGGGCGAAGATCTGCACCCGGTTGACATTGATTCCAACTGTACGGGCTGCCTCTATATTTTCACCAACGGCCCGGATATGGCGTCCGAATTTTGTGTGAAACAGGACGAAATAACCCAGAATGCTTAGGCCGACTGCGGCATAGACAATGATGTTGTAACCGCTTAACAACTCTCCTAAAACCGGAATGTTTTTAATGATCGGCAGCTCAATATCCGGCAGTTGTACAATACTTGGATCGGACCAGGTGCCCACCTGCCCGAACATCACGCGCATCATGAAGACCGTCAGCTCTAAAAGCATCAGGTTGATGGCGATCGCCAAAATCACCAGATTGACCTTGTATTTAATGTAAAGGAAGGCGAAAAACGCACCTAAAATTCCACCGGAGAGCATTGCGACAATCAATGCCAGATAGGTGCTGAGTACAGGCGGCATGGGTAGGAACGGGTTATGCTGAATGTAATAGGCGCTGATGATACCCAGAAACGCTCCCAGGAGCATCTTGCCTTCCAGAGCGAGGTTCAGGACACCTGCCCGGTTACAAATCGCACCGCCTAATGCCGCCAGGATGATCGGCGTCCCCAGGCGAATGGCGCTAGAAAATAACGGTATGGTGAAAAAGCTGAGGAAATCCTGCATTATTCACCTCCTTCCTTGATGTCTTTCCGGCTTTTGAACTTTGCTATTTTGTCTCGCACCCAATTGATGCCGCCCAGGAAGAAATTATCCGAAGCGACAAAGAGGATGATGAAAGCAATAATTACGCCACCCAATTCTCTTGGCACTTTAAGCTGAATTTGAAGGCCCAATTGAGCGCCCAGCCGAACGCCTGCGAAAAGGATCGCGACTATCACAACGCCAATCGGATGGGTCTGGCCCAAAATGGCCACGCTGACCCCATCAAAGCCCAGTCCGGT
>CAYUSC010000049.1:0-5376 GCA_964447265.1 uncultured Candidatus Brevefilum sp. | reverse complement strand
CTGGGAAGGAACGAGGGCAGCCAGGCAGTTTCTCTGATAATGAACGAATGGGCAGCTGCACCGGCATCCGCCCGAAGCGGGAAATTGACCACCCATTCCAGGAAAAGGATCGCGATCTCATTCAACATGATCGTTGAAATTAATTCATTCACCCCAAGCTTCACTTTCAGCACGCCTGGGATATAACCATAAGCGCCGCCAACCACCACAGCAGCCAGAATGATCACAATCGGATGAATGACTTCAGGCAGGTCCAGAACATATCCCAACCAGGCTGCGGTCACCGCGCCCAGCATCATCTGACCCTCCTGCCCCAGGCTGAACACGCCCGTCCTGAAAGCCACCAGGGCGGAAAGCCCCGTCAGGATCAAAGGTGTTGCCCGTTCAAGTGTCGTCACAAAAGTACAACGCTGAAGACTCTCGCAACTGAAACCGGAGTCAAACAGAACCTTAAAGGCATCCAAAGGCGAGTTACCGGTCATCAGGACCAATAAAGCGGCCACGATCAGACCGGAGACAATTGCCAGCAAGGGAACCAGCAGCGTATTGGTTAGTTTCCTACGTCTTTCTTTATCCATAGTCTCCCTCACCCTTTATGATGCTTTCTGATTGGAAGGTTGATTGTGGTTTTTGGCATGCTCAATATCATCGAGAGAGCCGCCGGCCATCAAAATGCCCAGCTTTTCTTCAGTAACATCTTTGATGTCAAATTCGCCATTGATCTTTCCCCGATAGATCACTGCCACTCGATCACTCAGGGACATGATTTCATCGAGTTCAACAGAGACCAGCAAGATAGCCGCGCCCCGGTCTCTGGCTTCAATCAATGTCCGGTGGACGAATTCAATGCTTCCAACATCCAGACCCCGGGTGGGCTGGTTGGCAATGATGAAATCCGGTTTGTGAGATAGCTCCCGACCGACGACGATTTTCTGCATATTTCCACCGGATAGCGTATCAACGCTTCCGCCCGGTTTGGCGCCATGCACATCAAATTCATTGATGATATCTCCGGCAAGTTCCGAAACTTTCTTTCGACGAATAAAGCCAAATTTATTAAAGCCCTTGTCCCGTTGCCGGCTCAAAATAACGTTTTCATCCAGATCGGTCTTGAGGTTCAGCCCCATATGAATCCGATCTTCGGGAATATGGGCCATGCCGTGATGTCGGCGGGTATTGACCGAGGTATTTGTCACGACCTCACCATCTAACGTAATTGAGCCAAGTTCGACAGGCCGAATGCCGGAAATCGCTTCGACCAATTCTGTCTGGCCGTTGCCACTCACGCCGGCAATACCGAGAATTTCACCGGAGCGCACTTTCAGACTGAGGTCCGTCACAACCGGATAGCCGTTGTCAGAAGCGACCGTGACGCCATCAGCTTCCAGGACAACATCACGCGGTGTCGCTTCCTCTTTCTTCACTCTGAAAAGCACATCCCGACCAACCATCATCCGGGCCATTTCAGGAATATCCGTATCGGCAACGTTTTTAGTCCCGACATTTTTACCATCTCGCATCACAGTCACACGGTCAGCAACCTCAACCACCTCAATCAACTTATGGGTGATGAAGACAATCGTATGCCCCTGCTCTTCCGATAATCGCTTAACCACAACCATCAGGTCCCGAACCTCCTGGGGAGTGAGCACAGCCGTGGGTTCGTCTAAAATCAGAATTTTGGTATCGCGCTGGAGCGTTTTCAGGATTTCGACACGTTGCTGCATGCCAACAGGCAATTCGCCGACTTTGGCTCGCGGGTCAACAGGCAATCCAAATTTCCTTGATAGGGCTTCAACCTGTTCGATTTCGTCTCTCTGTTTGAGCCATCCGAACTTATTCGGTTCCATACCCAGCATAATATTCTGGGCCACGGTAAACGATGGGACCAATTTAAAATGTTGGTGAACCATACCAATGCCCAGCCGGATGGCATCATCCGGATGATTGATATGGGCCAGTTGTTCCTGAATTAGAATTTCCCCGGCATCCGCCTTGATCAAGCCATATAGGATGTTCATCAATGTGGTTTTGCCAGCGCCATTTTCTCCCACCAGAGCGTGGATCTCGCCTTGGGTCACTGAAAAATGGACATCATCATTTGCCTGGACTTCAGTTGAGGGAAAATACTTGGAGATACCTAATAACTCTACTGCGTTAGCCATAATCCATCCTTGTAACAGCCCTGAAGTTTCCTTCAGGGCTGTTTTCTACCTAGACGATTTTACAGGTCTTATTTCAGGGGTGCACAGGCATCCGTGGTCATTTCAGCATCGAGCAGCGCGTTGCAGACGACATAATCGCCGGCAAGGATCTGAGTACGATAATTTTCAACCAAAGCCTGGACATCTGCCAGCATGGCGACCATATCGGCAGGGCCTTCTTCAGCGAAAGTTGTGGAGCCTTCGTCCCATGACAGGCCAGCGGCGCCATCAGCCATACCAATTTCCATGAAGCCACCCTGGAAGGTGCCATCCACGACCATTTCGATCGGCAGATAGGTTGTAATATCGGTCCGCTTGATCATGGAGACAATCACGTTACCGGGAGCAACAAAGTCCTGGTTTGAGTCAACGCCGATGGAGAACAGGCCATATTCGGCGGAAGCAGCAATAACGCCTTCCCCGGAACGACCGGCAATCTGGAAGATGATATCCGCACCAGCGTCATATTGCGCTGCAGCAGTTTCTTTACCAAGGGTCGGGTTGGAGAAATCAAAACCAAGGTAGCTAACCAAAACTTCACAATCGGGGCAAACTTCCAAAACGCCCTGTTTGTAACCATAGAAGAACTGGTTCAAACCTGGGGAATCGCCACCAACCACAGCACCAACGATCTTGGTCTGGGTCATTGAACCAGCGATCAAACCGACCAGGAAGCTGGATTCGTGAACGTTGATCTGGAAAGCGATCAGGTTATCAGGAAGCTCGGTTGCGAAAACCTCTGAAGGTGATGCGAATTTCTGCTCAGGGAATTCGGCAGCGATATTCATCAAGAGCTCGGCATCGAAGGCCAGGGGGAGGATGATATCGTAACCCTGTGCAATGGCTGCACGGAGGGCTGATTCATGCTCGGCAACACCCTGAGTCTCAATCACATCAGCCTGAACTGGCAGTTCTTCATTAGCCCGTTCAATCCCGCGGGCGGATGAATCTATGAATGAGCGGTCGCCCAATGGGTTGGGAGTGATTAATGCTGCGGTAAATTCCGGTTCTTCAATGACTTCTTCGGTGGGTTTAGCACCGCAAGCGGTCAAAACCATGGTCAAAACAACAAGTAATGACACTGCAAACAAAAAACGGCTTTTCATTCTTTTCTCCTTATTCAAAGACAGTACAAACGGGTAATTTTCCAAATGGTATTGCTTATGCTTCCGAGTACCACCTCCTTTTTAGGTATTAAATTGCCTTTAACATGAGGTTAATCCATTTGATCATATTGTATGACAAACGCTTTATTCGTCTTAATCATTCTCACTCCAGCAATTTTAATAACCTCTCGCGATAGGTCTTATCACGGTCTGCTTTTTCAGGATGGATTTTTGATCCCTCTTCAAAGAAATATCTCAGATCGCGGCCCATCTCGGCGCCGCGTTTTGTGTGCATATCCAAAGCGTAATCCGGGACTTCAGGCGCCTGGTTGGTCTGTTTCAGCCAATTTAACAATTCATCGCTTGAACGGTCTTTCTCCTGTGCACATAAGAATTTGACCGCGTGAATGGCAAATAATGGCCGGTCCATCGCTCCCACGCTGAACCGTGTATGCATTTCATAGAGGGCATTGATCAAAATGGGCGCATCGGGATTACCCATGCCAACATCCTCGACAGAGATCACGATCAACCGTATCCAGAGCTTTTCTTCCAGTTCCGGACTTGTCTGAATAAGTTCATAAGCCAGTCTGGCGGCGTTTTCAGTGTTCCCGCGCCGGATTTCTTTTTGCAAGGCCGAAATGACCTCGTCAGCCGGGAGGTCATGATATGTTTTCACTTTTTGCCAGGGATCAGGTGGTAAAACAACCTTCATTTTTTCTTCCTCTCTATTCAAAAGCATTTTTCATGAGTTGGTAGAAGCGGTCTTGATTTACTTTCAAAATAATTTCAACATTCGGAGTTTTCTTGGACATACCCCACCAGTCAATGACCGTCATCCCCCGACTCAACTCACCAGTGCGCTCGATTTGAACGTATTTTTCAGCCACTTCCTCAACGATCTCAGGCTCCATCAAAACAGCCATCGCCAGTGGGTCGGCGGCAAAACTCATTTCCCGGTTAAGCACCTCACGCAGGAATTTGATTGTATGTTGGGTGATCTCCCGCAGGAATTTGCTCCGCTTGTTATCAAAATTAAACAGCGCTGTAAAATCGTCAATCGGCATCCCGTGAGCGATGGTCGCTTCCCATGAGATCATGGTGAACTTTGGCCAATTGGCAAAGAGGACCGCGGCTGCATCGGGGTCAGCATAAAGGTTGAATTCCGCTGAATAATTGGGTGTATTTCCCTGAGCCAAATGAGCGCCGCCCATGATGACCAGTCGCTTGTACCGTGATGGCAGGTCAGGATCGAGCCGCAGAGCCAGGGCCAGATTGGTCAGCGGTCCGATCGCGATCAATTCCAATTCACCTGGGTTCGCCTTTGCCAGATCAATCAAGGCCAATGCCGCAGGCTTGGATTCCAGTTTGCGTTTTGATGCAGGAATGTCCACCCCGCCCAGGCCATCTTCGCCGTGTACATAACTGGCATTTTGTCCTTCCGTCACCAACCCGGAGGCTGCGCCGGCAAAGACTGGAATGGCTTCGGCATCCAATATATCCAATATTTTGAGAGCATTTGCAGCGGTGTGTTCCACCCCCACATTCCCCGAAACGGTTGTGATCGCCTCGATCTTGATATCCGGATGGCAATGGGCCATCATAATCGCCTGGGCATCGTCAATACCGGGATCACAATCAATGACAATTCGACGCATTTTCACTCCTAAAGTTTAGCTAAGTTTTGATTTAATCTCAGGTAGTCCTCATTCATTTGGCTGGCAGCGCTTGAATAATCCAATGTCGTCCATTGTTTTTCCTGCAGCAGCCACTTCCCGTCCACCATCACATCGGTGACATGCATGCCGCTGATGGCGTACACAATCGCTGTATAGAGGTCCTGAGCGCCCACTGGCCCCCAGCCAATATCCGTCAGGTCAAGCGCAATCAGATCCGCAAGTTTGCCCGGCGCCAGGCTCCCAATTTTATCCTCCCAACCCAAGGCTCTTGCTCCGCCCAGCGTCGCCATTTCCAGAATGTCTTTGGCCGGGATAACGCCAGGTTTGGACTCACGATAAACCTGCAATTTGGCAGCGATGTCCATTTCGCGGAAAAGGTCGTAAGAA
>CAYUSC010000048.1:11791-18616 GCA_964447265.1 uncultured Candidatus Brevefilum sp. | reverse complement strand
CGAAGTCCATTTGATCTAGCTTCGTGGTCGGGGTATCTCGTTCACTGCTCCCGCAGTGAACTCGACCGATCCCTGAGCCCGTCGAAGGGTCGGGGTTTATTTTTGTCATTGCGAGCGAAGCGAAGCAATCTTTTTTATATTAATCCTGAGATTGCTTCGTACGGCGTCGCGCGCCCCCATCGCGTTTACAAAGTTGAAAAACGTTCACATCCAAACCCAAACCCAACCTCTTGACTGAATCTTCCTGGAGAAAAAAATAACATAACAATAATTGACTACGCGAATATTGAATAAATGTTCGCTTTTTTCCTCTTTTTAACCCCCAATTCCCATCTCATCCCTGCTGGTTTTTACATCCTTCTGATACAATCAGGCCTTGATCGTTCAAGGAGAATTAATGTCCGTCAATTCAAACCCACAAAAACAACTCAACCGCGGCTTCCTGGTCGCCCTCGGAAGCGCAGTAGTTCTCTCGTTCACCGCCATCCTGATCCGGCTGATCTCGCAGAATTATCAGATGCCCGCCCTGATCCTGGCTTATTGGCGCGAGATCTTTGTCGCGCTTTGCCTGCTCCCCGCGCTTCTCATTTTCAAACCCGCCCTGCTGCGCCTGGAAAAGCGGCATTTAGCGTTTATGGTCTTTTTTGGTCTGGTTATGGCGCTTTTCAACATGCTTTGGACGCTCTCCGTCACCCTGATCGGCGCATCCGTGGCGACCGTGCTGGTCTATTGCTCCGGGGCGTTCACCGCCATCCTCGGTTGGTGGCTGCTCAAAGAAACCCTGGGCTTAAGGAAAATCACAGCCGTCATCCTCTGTCTGGTTGGTGCGCTGTTCGTTTCCGGCGCGGCCAATCCGGCCTCCTGGGAGGCCAACGCCCTCGGGATCGTAACGGGGATCCTCTCCGGCCTGATGTACGCCTTCTACTCCCTGATGGGCCGCACAGCCACGCAGCGAGGGATCAATCCCTGGACGGCACTCTTCTACACCTTTCTTTTCGCCTCTTTTTTCATGTTGTTGGCGAACCTGATCCCCGGTAATTTCATTCCGGGCTCCGCGGCCACGCCTTCCGAGATGTTCATGCTGGGAAAACAGTGGCAAGCCTGGCTGTTGCTGCTCTTCCTGGCTGCCGGTCCCACCCTGCTGGGCTTCGGGCTATACAACGTTAGCCTGAGCCTGCTGCCTTCCAGCACCACCAACCTGATCGTAACAATTGAGCCGGTTTTCACCGCTATTACAGCTTATTTTCTGCTGGATGAACGACTGACCGCCCTGGAATTGCTGGGCAGCGGCTTAATCCTGATCGCTCTGGTGATCCTGCGGATGCGGAAAAAAGCTTCAAAAGCCGAAAACGAGCGCTAGAATCAAGAAAACACTCGCATAGATTCCTTCACCCAAACAAATCATTGTCTTAATAAAGGGGTTTTCTTTGGAAACCCCTTTATTTATCATATCTCCCCACACCCCGGCTCGGTCACGACTTTTAGCCCGTCGCTCTTGACGATTCTAAGATCGCGATATATACTCTAAACATCCATAAACCATCCCATTGGATGGTGCAGACCATCTAAGGAGATAAAAATGACCGATTCAGAGAAAATTACGATTAATATCGGCAGCGTTGACCTGGGGCGCATCGACCTGCTCGTTGAAGAAGGCTTCTATTCCAACCGGGCCGATTTCATCCGGACGGCGATCCGTAACCAACTGGAACGCCAGAGCACCACGGTGGATTCGATCAAATCACGCAAATCGATGGTGATCGGCACCCAGGTCTATACCTACCGCGACCTGATGGATAAACGAGAGGAAAATACGATGGTCAATATCAGGGTGGTCGGCATGTTGATCCTGGCCGATGACATCACCCCGCAATTGGCTCTGGATACCATCCAATCCATCACCGTTCATGGCGTCTTTAAGGCCCCGGAAGATGTTAAAGAAGCCCTCAAGGACCGGATCAGCTAGTTGGGATAAAATTGATCATGTAATCATGTCATAAATCGGGAATTACAACTGAAAACTCACCCAAATTCAGGATTTAGGAGATCCACCCATGGAAAAAACCACACTACCTCCCCGCTCGGATGTCCCCGTTGAAGAAACCTGGAGCCTTGCCTCAATATTCACCGATGTCAGCGCCTGGGAAAAGGGCAAAGAGCAGGTTTTAGCTGACATTCCCCTTCTGGCCGCCTTCAAAGGTCGGCTCGCAGAAAGTCCTGCCGTTTTGGGAGATTTTTTTGAGGCTTATGAAAAGACCCTGCGTCTGGCTCTCAGGGTGATGCTTTATGGCAACATGGAAATCTCCGTGGACAACACCGACCAGAAAGCCCAGGCCCGGGCCGGCGAAGGGCAGAGCGTGATCGTGCAGCTAAGCTCCGCCTGTGCCTTTTTGGAGCCTGAATTGATGGGGATCGGCTTCGCCACCCTTCGCCAATGGATGACAAAGCACCCCCGCATGGCGATCATGGGACATTATATTGACGAACTGGAGCGGCAGCAGGAACATATCCGTTCTGACGAGGTGGAACAGGTTCTCGCCATGGCGAGCGAACCCCTCGGCGATTTTTATCGGGCTTATAACGCCATTATCAATGCCGACCTGAAATTCGAGGACGCCGTCGCCGAAGACGGCAGTTCCCTGGAAGTCGGCCAGAGCTCCATCAATTCCCTGATCACCCACCAGGACCGCAAGGTCCGCCAGACCGGCTTTGACCATTATGCCGATGGCTATCTGGCTTTCAAGAACACGATCGCAGCCATTCAAATCGGCGGGATCCACAAGGATGTCTTCAATGCCCGCTCTCGCAATTACGCCTCTTCCCTATCCGCCTCGCTGGCCAACAGCAATATTCCCACGGATGTATTTTATGCTCTGATCGAGACCTTCAAAAAGCACCTGCCAACCTGGCATCGCTATTGGCAGGTCCGCAAACAGGCGCTTAAACTGGACGAATTCCATGTTTACGATATCAAGGCGCCGCTCACGGAGAAATCCCCAATTGTGCCCTTTGAACAGGCTATCGAATGGATTGGCGAAGGGATGGCGCCCCTCGGCGAAGAATATGTGGCAGCCCTCCGGAAAGGCGCACTGGAAGATCGCTGGGTGGATCGGGCCCGTAACAAGGGAAAACGCCTGGGCGCGTTTTCGAGCGGCGTCTACGACACCAATCCATTTGTGATGATGAGCTATGCCAATGACGTTTTCAGCCTGAGCACCCTGGCGCACGAATTAGGCCATTCGATGCACTCCTTCTACAGCCGGAAACACCAGCCTTTTATCTACAGCCACTACACGCTCTTTGTTGCTGAAGTCGCCA
The DNA here is from genome assembly GCA_964447265.1 of uncultured Candidatus Brevefilum sp. Lineage (GTDB taxonomy): Bacteria > Chloroflexota > Anaerolineae > Anaerolineales > Anaerolineaceae > Brevifilum. The sequence continues at coordinate 15,298 of CAYUSC010000048.1, read as the reverse complement.
GCAATTTCAACCAGGCGATGGTTCGGGATTATCTCTTCGCGAATCAGACCGATCCCGCCTTCCAACTGGCCCTGATCGAAGAAGCCATGTCCAACTTCCACCGCTATTTCTTTATCATGCCAACCCTGGCGCGCTGGGAACTGGCCGTCCATGAACGCGCGGAGGCTGGCAAGCCGCTCACCGCGGACATCATGACGGAACTGTGCGCCGACCTTTTCGGCGAGGGTTATGGCGATTACGTGGTGTATGATCGCGACCGCGTCGGCATCACCTGGGCGCAATTCCAGCATATGTACATGAATTTCTACGTTTACCAGTACGCCACGGGGATTTCCGCCGCCCATGCGCTCGCCAAAGGCGTTCAGGAAGGCGGCCCGGAAGAGGTTGAACGTTATCTGGGTTTCCTCGGCGCCGGTGGATCGGTCTACCCCCTGGAAGCGCTCAAAGCCGCCGGTGTGGATATGACCAGTTCAGAACCCGTTGATAAAGCCTTCGAGGTCATGGCAAGCTATGTGGATCGGCTGGATCAATTGGTGAAAGCCGGAGCAGTGTAAGGTCCTTGTCAAATAGGTAAACCGCGATTTTTCAATTTCCAATCGTATTCGTAGGGGTGCCCCTTGTGGGCACCCTTTTTTGATCCTCCAACACAATTTACCGAGAAATAAATTTTATGAATAAAAGGCCAAACATACATTTTCGCTTTTTTAGGCGGCCACAAGGACCGCCCCTACGGTATTTTGATTTTGGAGAGGTGCTCTTCGGGGGTTCTCTTTATTGATTCTCTGCCCCCGCCAATCTTCGGCACCCTTCCCCCGAAGAACAATGTGACGAAGCCCCCGGAGCGTAGTGAAGGAGGTAAGGAGAGATTTTTTACTCGTTATTCAAAGTACTGGTTTTAGAGGTCGCCCTTCGTAGGTACCCTTTTCTATTTCCCCACCCCCGTCAACCGGCAGGACAAATCCCATAAGCGCCGGGCCAGGCGTTCACTTTCACTCTGCCGGCTGGGACGAAAATATGCGCTGTCTTTGAAGTAATATCCTTCCGAGGTATCCACACCCTGCGCTCCGGCCAGATATAAATAAGTCTGGGCTGGCACATCGGCGGTCGTCCCCTGTAAACGCTTCCGCCGCCAGACCAGTTCCTCGATCCCCGCACCGCCCTTTGAGGCAATTTCCGTGTTGACCAGACCGGGATCCACCGCAAAAGCCGTGATCCCCAGGTCCCTTCGGTTCAATTCATAGGCAAATAGAACGTTGGACAATTTCGAGCGCTTGTAGGCCATCACACCGACGTGCGGCCAGGGATTGGCTATCCGGCTCAGGCAGAGCGGTGTGGTCCGGTGGGCATAGGAGCTGGACATCACCACCCGGCCCCCGGCTCGCACTAACCAATCCAATAGTTCATGGGTCAGCAGGAATCCCGCCAGATGATTCACGGCAAAGGTCATCTCAATCCCGTCTTCGGTGAGCTTTTTATGGATCATGTACACCCCGGCGTTATTGACAAGGGCGTCCAATTGGCCAAATCCGGCCTTTGTGAGTGTGTCTTTGATCTCCACAGCCAATTGCCGCACCTGGGCCTGACCGGATAAATCCGCCAGAAGGTAAGTTACCTGCGCGCCCGGCACGGAATCAAGCACCGCCGATCTGGCCTGCTCATTCCGAGCTGAGGAACGTCCCACACCAATCACATAAGCCCCGGCCTGAGCCATTTTTTCCACGACCGCCAGGCCGATCCCCGAAGTGGCGCCGGTGACGACTACCGTTTTTCCCTGCAAATTGATATCCATGTCCGTCCTATCCTGCTTTTAACCGGATTACATTGAACGTTCAGATATGTTCCTGATCTTCCAAATAGACCCCGCCTTGCACTTCTTCCTGCTGCAGGGCAAGCCGGAGCCGCCGTCGCAGGGAGCGGCTCATCAATCCCGGCAAGGCCTCCGGCGAGAAGAACTCAAACGCTTCCAATTCCTCTGCCTGGAGGGAAATTCCGGCAATCTCCGCCTCACTCAGAAAACCGCCGTCAAAGATGAACATCAACGATTCGGTTTTCTCACCCTTCGGCGAGTTGTAATCCACCACCAGCATCCGCTCAATCGGCAGCGTCAAGCCCAGTTCCTCGCGAATTTCACGGACACAGGCAGCCTTTGGCGATTCATCCGCTTCAACCACCCCGCCGGGCACGCTCCACCCACCCTTATAAACGGGCTTGACCAGCAAAATCATCCCCGCCGTGTTTCGGATCAACGCGCCGGCGGCCATCCGCTTACGCGGCAGTGACCGCAGAAATTCGCCATAGGGCAAGTACTTCATATTATTTTCCTCAAATATTTATCAATTTAAGAGATATTCTAACGCGTTCTCCCATTCTTGGCTGTAACATGGTATTATCACACCCTAACTGAAGACTCGGAGGTGATCGATGAAACCGAAAACATTCAATTATGACCGCTTGATCAAGAGTGAAGACCTGAACCACCATAAAACCCTTTTTGCCGGTCGCTGTGCGGAGTGGTTTGTGGAGGCTGGTTTCATTGCCGCCGCAAGCGTCCTGCCTGCCGCAAATGTCGTCTGTCTGAAAGTGCATGGATTTTTGTTTACCGAGCCAATGGTTGCCGGTGAAATCGCCTGCTTTAAAAGTCGGATCGTCAAAGTTGGCCGGACCTCACTGACGACTTACATCAGCCTGACTCCTCAGAATAAGCTCGATCCAATAATCAGCGGGTTTATCACCTTTGTCCATGTCAACGACGAGGGAAAATCCCAACCTCACGGCATTGAATTGGAATTGGACACCGAAGAGGATTACCGTCTTTATCAACAGGCCCTAGCCCTGAATTAATTTGATTTTGCCTTGACTGAACTAAGACGAATGCCAAAATATGGCATTCGTTTTTTTATTTATTCTTTTCCTCTTCTTGATATTCGGTTAATCTTCCTGGATTAAAATATTTGATTTTATCTCAAAATACACGTAATTTTGATAAAAACCAGCCAATTTGATTTGTCGGATTCTATGACTTCATTTATACTTATAAGCGGATTTACCACACTCAATTTCTATCTCTATTTGAAGGAGTAGACATGAAGAAGATTGCTTATGTTGTAATCGCTCTGATGGTGATCGCCAGCTTCACCCTCGCTGGGTGCCAAAAAGAAGCTGCGCTGGGCACCGAAGAGAACCCAATCATCTGGGCCCTGGTTCCCTCTGGCGAAACAGACACGGTTTTGGCTGGCTTCGAAGAAGTTGCCGCCATTCTCTATGAAGAGACCGGTCTCGTTATCGAACCCTTCGTCGCCACCGAATATGCCGGCGTGATCGAAGCCCTCTCAGCCGATCCACCCAAAGCCCATATGGCTTCCCTGGCAACCTTTGCGTACCTCGTTGCCTCAGCCCGCGGCGTTGCTGATGTCGCCCTTGTTTCCGAACGCTATGGCAGCGCTTCCTACAATGGTCAGATCATCACCCGTGCCGACAGCGGTATTGAATCCGTTGAGGATCTGGCTG